>NZ_JAUBOX010000006.1:110167-178581 GCF_036700445.1 Microcoleus sp. T3_B1 | reverse complement strand
TTTTTAGCTGGCATTTTTGTAGAGATTGACTAAACTCCTTTTTTATTATACCCTATTTAAAGGTACAACAGCTTACCAAAGTTGGAAATATTGTCATAGTTTAAACTTAATCCAAATGGCGTTGCCCCCAATCCAACCATCCCCGGACTAGCGACGCTACCCAGCAAAACTTGTCCGGTAGATGCAGTGAGTGTTCCCTGATTTAATTCAATATCTCCGCCCACTATGGCGATAGTTTGTCCTGGCCCAACTGCTAAGCCAATGTTATTAAAAATCGGCGGGAACCCTGGAGGTAACTCTGGTAAACTCAAGGCTGGTGCTGCTGAAGAGTTAATGATTTTTCCCGGATTTTCTCGGAAGTTTAAACCGATAGGTATGTTGACATTTAACAGCGGGATTGATTGGGGATTGCTGCTGCTGAATTGATAGCCATTATCGAAAACTACGCTATCTGCTGAACTTGCTAAAAATGAACCGCGTAAATCTAACCTCGCATTGGGGCCGAAGACGATTCCTTTGGGATTGAGTAAAAATAAGTTGGCATTTCCTTGAACTCCCAACACACCTAAAATATTAGAAGGATTACCACCCGTAACGCGGGTAAAAATATTCGCAATCCCGTTAGGATTGGCAAAATATGCGCCTCGTCCTTCACCAACGTTAAATTGTTGTAAACTGTGAAATAAATTGGCTCCGCGAGTTGCACCGCCAGTGATTCTATCTGAGGGTAAGTTGTTGATAGTATCGGGAACAGTTCGCGAACTTTCCGGCCCCAGGGTATTATCGGGGATGATTTGGGCGATCGCCGGCAAAGGACACAGCAGTAAAAATGCAAAAAATAGGGCGGAAGATTGGCGGAGCATCTGTTAAGTCCGGTTAATTTACTTTTAGGAAAATAGCGATGAGTTAGCTAAAACCTGAACCTTACTATTGAGGTACGCAAACACCGGTTGATTTCGGATTGCGAATAGATGCACCATTACTTAAATTATAGGCTACCAGCCTTACTTGTCCTTGCTCATCTATTACCCAACCTTGAGCGGGAATAATTTCTTTTTGCTGAATTTCTAGGGATGTTCTTTCGCCTTCTACTTGCTGAGTTCCACCTACCGCTGGCTCCACCCACGGAAACGGTTCTCCTGCGCTGCTGAGGGCATCATTAGGACTGGATGGCACTCCTCCTTTCCCAGTGACGGTAAATGCGCTCTCGGCCCCTCGGATGCAGGGATTTGCCACAATTAACGCAGCCGGATTGACCACATTTTGTGGCAGTTCCACTAAACCTTGAGCGGGATTCACTCCAACAGCACTAAATGTTACCGCCCCTTGCAAAGCCGCGCCGCCACTTTGGGAAATCGCGGCGATGTCGCTGCTAGGAATTAGAGAAGTAGGATTTACTTGTAAGGCCGCAAATTCAGCATCAGTCAGTCCTAAACTACTCCTGGCTTGTTCGCGGTTAAGGCTTGTAAAGCCAAAAATATTTGGTACATTGACCGTAACTTGACCACCTCTAGCTGTGCGAGCGTTAGCTGTAATATCGCTATTTTCTCTTGGTATAGCTACCAAAATATCGCTATTAATTTTGATATTTCCACCGTCAGAAATACCTGCATCCGTTGTAATTCTGCTACCGCGCCGCAACTGGACATCTTGCGCCCTGATATTAATATTTCCCCCCCCGCCAGAGTCAGTTGTACCGTCAATACTAGCTTTATTATCCAAGGCCATTGAGTTAGCTATAACATTAATATTTCCAGCCCTTCCCGTTCCCAAAGCCTGAACATTCACCGTTGCCCCATCCCGGACAATCAATTGATTAACATTCAAATTTAACGAACCGGCATTCGCCGTAGCATTAGGATTGACAAAGATAGATGTACTGCCAGCCGAAGCTTCAATTCTACTCCTGAAGCGACCGTTATTCCCAAGTCCTTGTACTTCTAAGCGTTCGGCATCAATTGTAATATTTCCCGCATCTGCTGCACCCAAAGAAGCAGCCGTAATTATTCCCCCATCCCGCAAAGTCAGTTTTGGTGTCGAGAGGTGGATATCTCCACCTGGAGCAGAGCTAAAAGTTTGAGTGGAAAAACCACTAGGTGCGAAACCCGCAGTGCCCAAAACTCCAGAAACGCCAATCGCTTCTATTGACTCTGAAGCTCTCACGGTTAAATTTCCTCCTGGGCCTCCACTCGTAGAACGCACGGATTCGCCAATATTTGCACCCGTGGATAAAGCAATTCCGGCTCCATTAGAAACAGTCAATCGTTTAGTTTCAATCGTAATATCTCCGGCTTTCCCATTACCATTGGCAGTGGTGGTGCCAATTATAGTTTGCGTTGTAGTTCCAGGGATTCCTCCCGACAATTCTACAGATTCATTCGTTTTAATGACGATATTCCCTGATGCTCTATTACTACGGCTGAGGCTGAGGAGATAGCTACCATCGCGCATGATTAACCGCTGTGCTTCAAGATTGATGTTTCCGCCTTGACCGGTACTTACCTTTGTTGTTTCGTTGTTTAACAAGGAACTGACAAACTCCACCGTGTTGGCGCGGATATTCAGATTTCCGCCATTTCCTGCACCCAGGGTGGCGGTACCGCCAACCACTCCATCGCGCAGCAGTAGCCGTCCAGTATGAATGTTAATGTCTCCGGCGGCTCCCCTGCCAACAGTACCAGAGTTCATAACAATTTGCGGGTCAAAAGGGTTGACTGTTCCTGAAGTCAAATATTGGTTGTAAAGCTTCTGATAGCCCTGAATTCCCAGCCCACTCATTTGTAATGAGTCAGTAGCGTGGAGGTTGATATCGCTCCCCTTGCCATCTCCCACTGTCGGGGTAAAAATTTGTGACCCTCTATCTACTCCCAAATTTTGAGCATTGATGTCAATGCCTCTACCATCAATATTTCCCAGTGTTAGGCTATAAATTCCCGAACTACTAACGGTGACATTGCCACCTCTGATGTCAATTTTTCCACCTCCTAATCCGCTGGTATTTATCAATGCACCGTTGATTTCGATATTGCCAAAGTTCTGAATATTTCCGTAGTTTAAATTCAAACCTAAAGCTGTTGGTTCAAATTGTACTAAACCTGGACTTTTCACACTTCCCAGAAGGATTTGTCCGGTATAAGCTGTTAAATTTCCTCCTTGGAGTTGAATGTCTCCGCCAATTAATGCTAAAGTTTGACCGGGGTCTACTGCTAAACCAAGTTTGTTAGAAACAGGAATTTCTACGGGCAATGGCGGTAAGGCTGGTGTTGAACCAATTGCTTGGGAAGAGTTAACAATTGCACCCGCATTTTCTCTAAATCTCAAACCCACAGGAATATTAATCGCTAACAATGGCACTCCATTAGAATTAGCTGCACTAAATTCAAACCCATTATCAAAGAGAACCCCACTACCAGTTGAACCAATAAATGAACCTCGTAAATCTAACCGAGCATTGGGGCCAAAGACAATCCCTTTTGGGCTAATTAAAAACAAGTTACTATTTCCTAAAACTCCCAGAGTTCCTAAAATATTAGAAGGGTTGCCACCAGTGACGCGGGTAAAGATATTCGCAATCCCGTTAGGATTGGCAAAATATGCTCCCCGCCCTTCACGGATGTTGAATTCGCCGAAACTGTGAAATAGGTTAACGCCGCGAGTTGCACCGCCTTCTATTCTGTCCGATGGTAGGTTATTAATCGTGTCGGGAACTGTCCGCGAACTTTCTGCACCCAAGGTGCTGTCTGGGATGATTTGGGCGACGGCGGAAAAAGGACACAGCAGTAAAAATGCCAAAAATAGGGCCCAAGATTGGTGCTGCATTTTTTAAGTCCGGTTAATTTAATATTAAAAAAATAGCGAGGGATTAGCTAAAACCTAAAGAGTATCTATTGAGGTACGCACACACCCGTTGGTTTGGGACTGCGAATAGAGGTACCACCACCAGAATTATAGGCTACCAGCCTTACTTGTCCTTGCTCATCTATTACCCAACCTTGAGCGGGAATAATTCCTGTTGGCGAAGACTCAGGAAGAAACGCATTGCCAATACCACCCGACGGCAATCTATCAGTTAAATCCGGCAGCGTTTCCGCTGTTGAACTTCTGCCGGCTCCCGATTCGACCCAGTTTAACTGACTAGAATCGCTGCTGAGGACATCATTAGGGTTTACAGGTACTCCTCCTTTACCAGTAATTGTAAACTCGCTTTCTGCCCTTTGTGTGCAGGGATTAGGGGCAATTAAAGTCGTTGAATTGACAACATTTTGCGGCAATTCTACCAATCCTTGAGCCGGATTAACTCCCGAATTGCTAAACGTTACCGCCCCTTGCAAAGCCGGACCAGCTTGTTGGGAAATGGCTGCAATGTCGCTAGTGGGAATTAAAGAAGTAGGATTAACTTGTAAGCTAAAAAATTCAGCGTCCGTGAGTCCTAAACTACTTATAGCTCGATCGCGATTCACGGCTGTAAAACCAAATATATTCGGTACATTAACCGCCACTTGCCCTCCCCTAGCTGTTCGAGCATTAGCGGTAATATCGCTATTTTCATTGGGTAAAGTCACCAAAATATCGCTTTTAATGTTGATATTTCCACCATCAGAACTACCCGCATCGGTGGTAATTCTGCTGGCGCGCCGCAACTTAATGTCTCGCCCTTGGATGTTTATATTTGCCCCTGTGCCAGATACTGTTGTACCATCAATGCTGGCTTTGTTATCTAGATCGATTGAGTTGGCAACAACATTAATATTACCAGCACGACCACTTCCGAAACTCCGTACACCAACCGTTGACCCATTGCGAAGAATCAACTGATCAGTATTCAGATTCACTGAACCCGCATTCGCCGTAGCCTTAGAATTAGTGAAACTAGGAGTAAAACCAACAGAAGCCAGAATTTGGCTGTTAAATAGACTGGAATTATTACCCAGAACTTCTATACGCGCTGCATCAATCGTAATATTTCCCGCATCTCCCGTGCCTAAAGATGACGTAGAAATAGATCCCCCTTTCCCCAGAGTCAGCACCCGCGTAGAAATGTGGATATCTCCTCCCCGACTAAAGGAAGCTGTTTCAGCGTTGAGGAAGCTACCAATTTGATATCCAACCGCCGAAACTCCAGAAATGCCTGCTATTTCTATCGAATCCGTAGCTCTAATTGTGATATTACCTCCTGGCCCCCCATTCGCTCCGAACAATGGGTTGGCAACAATTGCACCCGTACCCGCGCTAATTCCACCGCCATCAGAAATAATCAACCGTTTCGTGTCGATATTAATGTCCCCAGCTTTCCCCTGCTGACCAATTGTAGTTGTACCAATGAAAGTTGGCTGGATACTTCCATTAGGTGTACGTAAGATTTCTACTGATTCAGATGCTTGAATGTTGATATTTCCTGATGCTTTATCATTACGGGTCTGACTGATTAAAGCAGAGCCATCCCGCACGATTAACTTTTCTCCCTCAAAGGTTATATTTCCTCCACTGCCTGTACTCCCTTTAATTGGCCCGCTGTTGATTGCAGAACCAACCAGATCAAAAACTCTGGCACGGATAGTCATATTTCCGCCATTAGCAGAACCCAAGGTAGAACTACTTATGACACTCCCATTTTCTATCAGTAGCCGCCCGGTATCAATTGTGATGTCTCCTGCTGCTCCATTACCACCAGTGCCACTACTTAGAATAATTTGCAGATCGAAGGGGTTTACCGAACCAACTCTTGCAAACTGAAGAACAAACCTGTTAAAGCTATCAAATCCAATCCCACTGAGTTCTACTGAGTCAGTAGCGCTGATGTTTACAGCGCCTCCCGTACCTGTTCCCAATGTCTGAGTAAAAATTTGCGCCCCCCCCTGTACTCGCAAGTTTTGGGAATTGATGTCAATGCCTCTACCATCAATATTTCCCAGTGTTAGGCCAAAAATTCGCCCACCGTTGACGGCGACATTTCCACCTCTGATGTCAATTTTTCCACCTCCTAATCCGGTGGTATTTATCAAGGCACCGTTGATTTCAATATTGCCGAAGTTCTGAATATTTCCGTAGTTTAAATTCACACCTAAAGCTGTTGGTTCAAATTGTACTAAACCTGGACTTTTCACACTTCCCAGTAATATTTGTCCGGTATAAGCTGTTAAATTACCACCTTGGAGTTGAATGTCACCGCCAATTAATGCTAAAGTTTTACCGGGGTCTACTGCTAAACCAAGTTTGTTAGAAACAGGAATTTCTACGGGCAATGACGGTAAGGTTGGTGTGGGGCCGATTGCTTGCGAAGAGTTAATAATTGTGCCGGGATTTTCTCTAAATCTCAAACCCACAGGAATATTAATCGCTAACAATGGCACTGCATTAGAATTAGCTGCACTAAATTCAAAGCCATTATCAAAGAGAATTCCGCTACCAGTAGAACCGATAAATGAGCCGCGCAAATCTAACCGAGCATTGGGGCCAAAGACAATCCCTTTAGGGTTAATTAAAAACAGGTTACTGTTTCCCAAAACTCCCAGAGTTCCTAAAATATTAGAAGGGTTGCCACCCGTAACGCGGGTAAAAATATTCGCAATCCCGTTAGGATTGGCAAAATATGCTCCCCGCCCTTCAGGGATGTTGAATTCACGCAAGCTGTGAAAGAGGTTAACGCCGCGAGTTGCACCGCCTTCTATTCTGTCCGATGGTAAGTTATTAATCGTGTCGGGAACTGTGCGCGAACTTTCTGCACCCAAGCTATTATCAGGGATAACTTGAGCGACGGCGGAAAAAGGACACAGCAGAAAAAATGCAAAAAATAGGGCGGAAGATTGGCGGAGCATCTTTTAAGTCCGGTTAATTTAGTATGAGGAAAATAGCAAGGGGTTAGCTAAAAGCTGAAGATTACCTATTGAGGTACGCAAACACCCGTCGGTTTCGGACTGCGAATAGAGGTACCACCACCAGAATTATAGGCTACCAGCCTTACTTGTCCTCGATCGTCCATTACCCAACCTTGAGCGGGAATAATTTCTGTTGGCCGAATTTCTAGGGATGCTCTTTGACCTTCTACTTGCTGACTTCCACCTACCGCTGGTTCCACCCACGGAAACGGTTCTCCTGCGCTGCTGAGAACTTCATTAGGACTCGGTGGCAATCCCCCCCGCCCCGTCACAGTAAACTCGTTCTCGGCCCCTTCGATGCAGGGATTTGCAGCAATTAACGCAGCCGGATTGACCACATTTTGCGGCAGTTCCACTAAACCTTGAACGGGATTCACTCCAACAGCACTAAATGTTACCGCCCCTTGCAAAGCCGCGCCGCCACTTTGGGAAATCGCGGCGATGTCGCTGCTAGGAATTAGAGAAGTAGGACTTACTTGCAACACTGCAAATTCGCCGTCACTGAGCCCCAACCTGCTTCTGACTTGTTCGCGACTTGTTGCTGTAAAACCAAACACATTGGGGACATTGATATTCACGCGGCCGCCGCCTGCTGTGCGGGCGTTGGCTGTAATGTCGCTGTTTTCTTGCGGGAGGGCGACAAGAATGTCGCTGTTGATGTTGATATTGCCGCCGTCAGAAGTGCCTGCATCGGTGGTAATTCGGCTGTTGTGGCGCAATTGGATGTCTCGCGCTTGCAGGTTAATATTTGCTCCTGTACCGGATACAGTCGTACCGTCAATCATCGCTTTGTTATCAAGAGCGATCGAATTTGCGACAACATTGATATTACCAGCGCGTCCGGTTCCGGTAGCCTGCACCGTCACTGTAGCTCCATCTCTGACAATTAGTCGATCGGCATTCAGATTCAACGAACCCGCATTTGCCGTAGCATTGGGATTAGTACCGAATGTCTTGCCCACCGAAGCATCAATTGTACTGACAAACAGACCATTATTTCCGCTGCCACTGACTGAAATGCGATCGGCATTAACAGTAATATTCCCCACATCTCCAGATCCCAAAGAACTCGTAGAAACTATCCCTCCATCCCGCACGGTTAGGCTTGGCGTATCAATACGAATATCCCCACCCCGACTCGAACTCAAAGTTCCAGAAGTCAGCGCGCTAGCATTCTGAATTCCGCTGGTCAAAAGTTGAGAAATACCAGAAATTTCTACTGATTCACTAGCCCTAACTGTTAAATTTCCCGCCGGCCCCCCCTCCTGAGAAAACAAAAACCTGCCAACTAAAACACCCGTTCCTAAAGTAAAAGCAGAACCTCCAGAAAGAGTCAACCGCTTCGTATCAACGTTAATATTCCCCGCCCTTCCGTTAGAACCGATACTCAGCGTGCTGATTCCAGTTGACACAACAGTTTTCGGGCCGGTGTTAGACAATTCTACCGATTCAGCAGCTTTAATGTTGATATTCCCCGACGGGCCGCTGCTGTAACTTGTAGTACCCAGAAGAGAACCGTCGCGCATAATTAATCGATTGACATCAACACTAATACTTCCTCCCGCACCGGTACTTTCTTTCGCTGTCCCGTTGTTAATTCCCGAACCCACCATCTCAAAAGTATTGGCGCGAATGATTAAGTTTCCGCCATTTCCACCGCCAAAAGTTATCCCGCTACCTACTACCCCATTTTTGAGCAGCAGGCGGTTGGTGTCGATCGTAATATCGCCCCCCGAACCAGCGCCAGCACTAGCATTCAACAGCACAAATAGCGGGTCAAACGGGTCTGTAGTTCCCGATACCAGATACTTAATTGCAACCTGTTGATAGCCCTCAACTCCCAGCCCGCTCATTTCTACTGAATCAGCAGCCCGGAAGTTAATATGGCCTCCTGCACCATCTCCTAGAGTCAGGGTAGAAAATTGCGTTCCGTTTTGCACCCGCAAATTTTGGGCGCTGATATCGATACCTCTACCGTCAATATTTCCCAGTGTCAGCGCATAAATTCGCGCACCGCTGAGGGCGACATTTCCACCTTTTAACTCTACTCTGCCGCCCCCTATTCCGCTGGTGTTAATAAGTGTTCCATCAGATATGTGAATATTGCCGAAGTTCTGAATATTGTCATAATTAACAGTTAAATTCCCCTGCTGAGTAACAGGAGAAGTCAGTGCAAAATTAACTACACCGGGACTAGCGACGCTACCGAGTAAAATTTGTCCGCCGCTGGCCGTTAAATTGCCGCCTTGGAGTTGGATGTCGCCGCCAATCAGTGCTAAAGTTTGACCGGGTTCTACTGCTAAACCAACTCGATCGCTAATTGGGATTGCCACAGCAGAGGCTGGCAGGTTTACCTTTCCTATAGCCGTCGATTGGTTGACAATTGCACCGGGATTGTCTCTAAATCTTAAGCCAACGGGAATATTAACGGTTAACAGCGGGGATGTTTGCGGGTTGGTGCTGCTGAATTCAAACCCGTTATTAAACACAATGCTGTCAGCCGTTGAACCGATAAACGAACCGCGCAAATCTAACCGCGCATTCGGCCCGAATATAATTCCTTTTGGATTAATTAAAAATAAGTTGCCGTTGCCTAAAACTCCCAGAGTTCCTAAAATATTTGAAGAGTTTGGGCCCGTAACGCGGGTGAATATGTTGGTAATTCCGCTGGGATTGTCAAAATAAGCTCCCCGCCCTTCACGGATGTTAAATTCGCGCAAGCTGTGAAAGAGGTTAACGCCGCGAGTTGCGCCTCCAGTGATTCTATCGGAGGGTAAGTTGTTGATTGTATCGGGAACTGTGCGCGAACTTTCCGGGCCCAAAGTGCCGTCTGGGGTGATTTGGGCGATCGCACTTCCGGGAAAAAGGCACAAATAACAACTCAAAAGTAAAAGGTAAGTCCATCCTGAAATATAGCGGTTTTCAGTTGAGGTAAGTAGAGATATCTGGTAGGAACACGGCCGGGCTAAGGCGTGAATACTTAAGACCAAAATCCCTAATAAATGTCGCTTGTAGTCGAGTCTATTTTCTCCTAATTCATGGGGAATTAGGGGCAGGCCGGTTTCATTCTTGGTAGGGGCCGTGCCCCCGTGCCGGCCCTTTTGGCCTGAAACCCCCATTCGATGGTTGGTGGCGGGGGTAGGCACGGGGGCACTACCCCTACAAAAACCTCGTTTTTGGTGAGAATGAAACAGCCCTGGAATTAGGGGGGCGTTAAGAAGATTTATTGTCTCCCCTATATTAAAGGATCGACACTTATATAAAAACAAGAGATACGGTAGGTTGGGTCTTAAATTTTCACATCTTGGCACAGTCTTGTCGCTACTGTATTTCAGATAGTTGAAAACTGCTGTATAGTATTGGTCTCGGTCTTTTAGTCCGTTAAATTTGGGTAATTGCCAGAAGTAGAGATATGGGAAAACCATAATTAACCTTTTGTTAGCTGACCACAGCGAGAAATTTTAAAGAATTGGCTATTTTCTGGTCATCGGCATTGGTGACAACTTAAGCCTCTAGCCCAAGCGTATTGTTTTATGAACGGGCTCTCCGGCCCGTTCCACAAGAAAAAATCTACTCTTTGTGGAACAGGCATCTTGCCTGTTCTTGAGAATGGTGCAATATCTCAGTTGTAACTGACATCTTGCAGCAATATCAATAAGAGGATTTTTCGTGGGGTCGGGCGGGTTTATAGAACCTATTTGCAAGCTTTAAGGCTGTTGGCGAACCCGCCCCTACGGCTAATTGAGAATGGTGCAAGATGTGAGTTGTAATCAATGGGTCATCGGGGCGGACAAACCGATACAGAATGCCTCGTGCGATCGTCCAATTGACCCGCAACTTGATTCGCCACAAGCATAACTTCTCCTTGAGCATTCATCACCCAACCGCGAGCCGGAACAACTTCCCCATCCTGGATTGGCCCCAATTCCGTCTTCGCTCGATCGGTTACATCCCGTACATTGCCCGTTGTCGAACTTCCTGCCTCTTCCACCCACGGAAACGGCGATGGAGCGCTGCTGAGGGAATCATTAGGACTCGGTGGCACTCCTCCTTTCCCAGTGACAGTAAATGCGCTCTCGACCCCTTGCGTGCAGGGATTTGCCGCAATTAAAGCAGTCGGATCGACAACATTTTGCGGCAGTTCCACTAAACCTTGAGCGGGATTGACGCCAGAAGCACTAAATGTAACAGTACCTTGCAAAGCCGGGCCGCTACTTTGGGAAATGGCGGCGATGTCGCTGGTGGAAAGCTCAGATGTAGGAGTTACTTGCAAAGCTGCAAATTGAGCGTCGCTCAGCCCCAACCGGTCTCTCACCTGTTCGCGGCCCGCTGCTGCAAAGCCCAAGATATTCGGGACATTGACATTAACGCGACCGCCTGCTGCACTGCGAGCGTTGGCGGTGATGTCGCTATTGTTTTGCCCCACTAGGATATCGCTGTTGAGGGTGATGTTGCCGCCGTCGGCAGCACCCGCATCGGTGGTAACTCGGCTGTTGTGGCGCAATTGGATGTCTCGCGATCGCAAGTTAATATTAGCCCCGATACCCGATACAGTCGTGCCGTCAATACTGCCTTTGTTGTTGAGGGCGATCGAATCTGCGACAACATTGATGCTGCCAGCCGCCCCCGTTCCATAACTTTGGACGCTAACCGTCGCCCCGTCTCGGACACTCAACCTGCCCGTTGCAATGCTCAAGCTTCCCGCGGCACCAGATGGAGGTTGCAGCCCCAACAAAGTCTGGTACAGCAAATCTCCCGAAGCTGTGCCAATGGTGCTGGGAAAGATCCCGTCTCTGGTAGTTCCGGCTATTTCCATCGATTCCGAAGCAGTGACAGTCACATTTCCCCCTTGTCCCGTACCCAGAGTTGAGGCTCCGATGGCTGCTCCGTCTCGGACAATCAACCGTCTGGCGTTCACCGTGACATCACCCCCTTTGCCGCCCCCAGCCGTTCCCGCAGCGATTATACTTCGGGAAGGGCGAGCGCCCGGTGCGGTGCCGAGCACTTCCACCGAGTCTGAGGCGTTGATGGTGATGTTTCCGCCAGGCCCGCCCACAGGAATCAACCTTTCTCCTGTGCTCAGCCCGCTCGCAGAAGAGATGCTAGCCCCTGCTTCTACGCGCAGGGAGCGGCTGTTAATTTCAATATTTCCTGCCCTTCCCGTGCCGCCAATACTGTTAGCGACTAGAGCCGTACTCAAAGGGCTATCCGATCGCTCTCTCGCTACTATTACCGAGTCAGAAGCTCTCACGCTCAGATTTCCGCTGTTCCCGGCACCAAAAGTCGAGGGGGAGACGATGGCTCCGTCGGTGACACTCAGTTGACCGGTTTCGATAGCGATACTGCCTGCATTTCCGCTGTTAAAAGTTGTGGTCAACAGCCCGGAGGCATTTATTTCTACCGATTCAGAGGCTCTAATTGTCACACCAGAGCCGTCTCCCGTACCGAGTGTAGGGTTGAGTATTACCGATCCGTCTCGGAGAGTTAATCGTTTTGTGTCGAGCGCGATCTCCCCGGATCTGCCGGCACCGAGAGTTCCGGTAATGATGCTGCTTTCGCGCTCGGTGATATCTCCCGGCTCTTGTGCTGCAGCACGATCGAGAAGCCGTCGCCGAAAGTTCTCAAATCCTATTCCCTTAAGTTCTATATTTTCGGCGGTGCGGATTTCGATCGGGCCTCCGGCTCCGCTTCCGGTAGTGGTGGAGCCGACAAAGGCTCGATCTAAAAGGCTAAATCGTGCTGCTTCGATATTGATGCCGCGGCCGTCAATATTTCCCAAGGTATCGGATACTAGGCTCGATCGATCGCGCAAAATCACATTTCCTCCCCGAAGTGCGATCGCGCCCCCACCGGGCCCGCTCGCCGTCACCGCCGATAAACCTGATAATTCAATGTTGCCAAAATTGGCAACATTTGTATAATCTAAACCTAATCCTATGGGCGTGATGTTGAAGCTTACCAAACCCGGACTTGCCACACTTCCTAATTGAATATTGCCACTAAAAGCGCTGGCAAAACCATTGTTAAAGATTAAATCTCCTCCTACCAGTGCTAAGGTTTGACCGGGAGGAACTGCCAAACCGACTGGAATTGTTGTGTCTTGAATAACTTGGGTGACACTGGAAGTGTTGACAATTGCGCCGGGATTCTCTCGAAATCTCAAACCCACCGGAATATTAACCGTCAATAGCGGCGCTGCTTGGGGATTGGCGCTGCTAAATTCAAAGCCGTTATTAAATACAATGCTGTCGGCAGTTCCAGCCAGAAAAGAGCCGCGCACATCTAACCGAGCGTTCGGCCCGAATACAATTCCTTTCGGGTTAATTAAGAATAAATTGCCGTTCCCCAACACTCCCAGAGTCCCTAAAATATTTGAGGAGTTGGGGCCCGTAACGCGGGTAAAAATATTAGAAATTCCGCTGGGATTTTCAAAATAAGCTCCCCGCCCTTCACCAACGTTGAATTCCCGCAAGCTGTGAAATAAATTAACGCCGCGTGTTGCTCCGCCAGTGATTCTATCTGAGGGTAGGTTATTGATAGTATCGGGAACTGTGCGGGAACTTTCCGGGCCCAGGGTATTATCGGGAATGATTTGGGCGATCGCGGAAGTGGGAAATAGCGACAGGAAGGCAAACAGTAGGGAGTAACTTACGGCCCGGCTAGATGCCCAACCCATATTCCCCACAATAAAATCTACTCTTTGTGGAACAGGCATCTTGCCTGTTCTTGAGAAGGGTGCAAATAGTAACGAGTAATGCAAGGGAGACATAAAAACACTCTTTCCAGGATAAAGTTTATCGGTGTAATCTCATCTCGTTGCTCTAAAGGTTTTGAATTTGGCTGCTGAGTACAAGTTGCTCAACCGTGATTTCTAGTTCGGGAAAAGTTTTAGAGATAATGCGCTCATTACCTCTAAAACTTTGAACTAAATAACTGCCATTTTCCAAAGAGTAAACGAAAACTGTGGGAATTTTGGGATTGCCTAGATAAGCCCTAGAAGCAATGGCTAAATAGTCCACAATCCAATACTCACAAATGCCGAGCCTTTGATACTCATCTAGCTTATCTACATAGTCGTCTTCCCAGTTAGTTGAGGCAACTTCTACTGCTAATTGGATAGGTTCGGTAAGGGCTCCGTAGCCACGTACATTACTGTTCCATACTGATGCCTTAACCACGCCGACATCAGGATTTCTGCCTTGTTCTTGTCCTGAAGCTGTTATTGTTCTCAAAACTATATCTTTGTCAACTATATAGTCAAGCCCCAAGCGTTCGCTTTCTCTGTCGAAAGACTTAACAAGAAATCGTGCCACATTTTTATGAGCCCTGGTTGCTTCCACTTTGACAATCTCTCCATTTACAAGTTCGTAGATGCCCGATCCGTCTGGGTACTTTTCGAGAAACTCTGCAAATGTTAGTTTAGTTTTTGTCTGAACCATAAAACCAGCCCTCTTGTGTTAACTAAGTTATACAATTGAGACTTGAGATTTGAGATTTGAGAGTTGAGATTTTATATCATTTCCGGTAACACCGGAATGATGTTGAGTGTTGACTGTTGACGGTTAACTGTTGACGCCGTGAACAGTGAACTGGAATTTACTATTCCGATGAAGTGCGGATTTGATATTATATCTAATCCGCACTTTATCGGAATTATTCATCTCTCTTCCCTTCCTCTGCGTTCTCTGCGTTCTCTGCGGTTAAATCATTCCAAGCTAACCGGAATTAATATTAGATTGAAGTAGAGCATGGAATTAGCTGATAGCAATTTAATGTGAAGTTGCACATATCTCGATCCCCCTAAATCCCCCTTAAGAAGGGGGACTTTGAGAAGAATCTTGTCCCCCCCTTATTAAGGGGGGCTAGGGGGGATCGGATTCTATGCAACCTCATAAAAAATTGGTATGAACTATATTTAATCGTTCTAGCGGTGGAATTCCGCTAGGATACAGGGGTTTCAACCCCAGCCAGAACTAGCTAGAAAGCAAAGTAATTAATCCGAAAGTAGATGCCTTTTTCCTGCAAAGTTCGATCGCCCGATCGAGCATTTATCAAAGGAATACCATAGTCGAGACGCACATTCAACCGATCGCCCATCTGCCAAATAAGCCCCAAACCTGCACCCAGCAGTTTATCCGAGTCAGGATTCGGCTTTTCTCCTGAATGGTTCCATCCTAACCCAAAATCGATAAACGGAGCCACTTGCAACAATCCTTCGACTTCCGGGACACGCCAAACCGGAATTCGCACTTCTGCAGACGCGATCGCACCGCTATCAGTTAACAGCAAATCTTGGCGGTATCCGCGCACACTTTGAACGCCACCGATCCCAATTTGTTCGAGGGAAAGCAGGGGGCGATCGGCTAATTGAATGTCAGAACGCACAATCAGCAAGGTTTCTGGCGCTAGCAGCCGCACGTACTGGGCTTGGCCGCGCCACGCCAGAAAACTGCTGTCGGGCCCGCTATCGTTCGCAGTAGCGCCGAACAGATTAGTGCCGAGGGAGAATTGCGATCGCGCCGCGAACACTTGGTTGGAAGTCCGCTGCACGTATTCTTGAAAAAACCGCACAGCCGAAACCCGCGTTTCGCCGCGCTCATTTGCTCCCGCCGAAAGCGCAAATCGTTCCCCTGACAGGAATGTATCGCTTTCTTGCCGCGAAAAACTCAGTCCCAAGGCCAAAGTGCGATCGGGCTTTTCGACAATCGGCTGGCGGTAAGTCAATTCGTAGGTGCGCGATTTCCCCTCAATTTCAGCAGCATCAAACGGTTCCTCGATGATATTGGTGCTAGCAGCACTCGCAGCGAACCCAATCGTGCCGTTGCGCGCATTGACGGGGACTGTGTAGCTGCCGTTAAATTCGTTGCTGCCGTCGGTGTTAGCATAAGATACCTCTAATCCGTCGCCCAAACCGAGCAAATTTGCTTGATTTATGCGAACACCGCGCCGAAAACTGCCGACGCTGGGCGATCGATTGTTGTCTGCGAACACTTCAGCGCTAAAGCTGTCTGCTTCTTTTACCCGCACTTCTAAGCGGCTGTTTTCCGGGCGGCTTCCGGCTTGCAATTCGGCGGAAATATTGCCAATTAAGGGGTCGAGTTGCAGCAGTTGCAAGGCTTCCAGCAAGCGAGATCGGTTGAGGGGCCGTCTGGTAGCGCGTTCTAGGCGCGATCGCACGTAATTTGAATTTAAGCGCCTGTTTCCAGTAATCACAATTTCATCTAATCCGCCTTCTACAATCCGCATTTTCACCACACCTCCTTCTCTCGGAAAGGTTTGGTTGGCGATGATTACAGCGCCGGAATTGATGTATCCGGCGGCTACATATTTTTGAGTGACGGCTGCTTCGGCTGCGATCAGTTCGGCAAAGGTGATTTCGCGGCCGGCAAACTGTTGCGTAACTTCTGCGAGTTCGCGATCGCTAAAGGCTGTGTTGCCCTCAAATTCAAAGCGATCGACCCTAATTGTACCTATAATCCCCGGTCTATCATCGCCGGGAACAGGTGTTAGCGGGGCTGGTGGGAGGGGAGACGGCGCAGGGGGTTGCGGCGGCTCAGGAGCTGGTAATTCTGGTTCTCGCGGCAGAATTGGGTTGGGCAGTTGGCTGAGTTGCGAGGCTCGATCGATACCCAATTCAATTTTTTTTCTGTCAATATTTTCTTCTAGCTTTTGATATGAGTTAAAAATCTCGGTTTCTGGAGTTTTTGCGCTGAATTTGCGATCCTCTCCGAGGGCTTCGCTAACGGCCTGAGATGTTGCACCCTTGTCAATAAGCCTGTTACCGGCGGGCTCTATGCCCACCCCACAATCAAACTCACTCGTTGTGGAACAGGCATCTTGCCTGTTCTTGAGAATGGTGTAAGATGTCACATCGACTGAATTTGCCGAGGAAGGGGGTAAGTCGGGAGTTTCCGCCGCCACCGAGTGTTCTGATTCAGCGGGTAACTGGGTTTCCTCATCTTTTACGGGCAAGTCTTCGCGTTTGTCAAGATTAGTATCGGGAAGGAAAGCTCGATCGCCTCTGCTGCTAACTGCGGCCAAATCCTCAACATTTGAGGTCAAAATTTCAACTGTGCTAGCGGATGTTTTCGCTGGTTTTGCCAACACAACTAACCCCAAAATACCAGCGAATAAAAATAGTTTTTGCGAGCGACAAGCCATATAATCTAATTATCTCGAATAATTGGGTGAAAATATTTTCCGCAATAGAGCACCCTCAAGTAAAAATCAATCTTAACAGCAAAAAAAAGAAACAGCCGTCGCAGCCAACAGTTTCGGCGACGGCTACAAACCAAAAGGTCGATCGACGGCTGTTCATTTCCCAACACTTACGCATCAACCAGGTTCTTATCCGAAAAAATATCGTGTAAGTCGATCGTAAACCGTAAAAAAAACCAAATTTTTTGGTTGCAAAACCTACGCTTTCATGGTAAGGCAGCGACCAGAACAGTCCTGGACACCAGGGTAAACCAGAAACGCGCTACAACTGAGATATTGCACCATTCTCAATAATCTTTTTATGAACAGGCAAGATGCCTGTTCCACAAGAAGAAAATTCATCTCTTGTGGAACGGGCATCTTGCCCGTTCTTGAGAATGGTGCAATGAGCTCGGACACCATCCTCAATAATCTTTTTATGAACAGGCAAGATGCCTGTTCCACAAGAAGAAAAGTCATCTCTTGTGGAACGGGCATCTTGCCCGTTCTTGAGAATGGTGGAAGATGTGAGTTACAACGCGCATAGCCACTAAAAAAGCCGGTTTCTTTGATTGTGGTGCATCATCCCAAATCCGACTGTAATACCCCCTTTATTATGGAGTCCGCGTCTACCCACATCCTGTGCGTAGACGCCGTTTCAACCGCCAAGCCTGATAAAGGGGGTTGGTAATGAATTATGCAGACCGGCCCGCACCAGCCGCAGCACCCATTTGAGCGCCGTCAGTCAATCCCACCAACTTAGCGCTCAACTCCCACATCCGCTCGCCTTTTTCATCATCGCGGGCCTGGGGAGAAACCTTTTGCACAAAAGACTTACCATCTTTTTTCTGGCGATTTCCCCAACTCCAATAAGCCCCAGATTGCTTGTATTCTGGATCGGCAACCACCATCGCCAGCCTTTCCCCCGCCAACTCCTGCGACACGTAACCCCCGGTGATATTCTTCTGAAACAGCGGGAACAGCTTCTGAAACAAAGGATAGTGGTTGCGGAAAAGCGGCGTATCCGCGACGCATCCCGGATACAGCGAAGTGAAAGTAATCCCCGTGGATTCGTGAAAGCGGCGGTGCAATTCCCGCATCGTCAGCACATTGCAAACTTTGCTATCTTTGTAAGCCTTGACCGGTTCAAACTTCTTGCCATCAACCATCGAAATCGGGTCTTTGAAACCCGCTTCAAAACCCTCAAACTTGCCCAAATCCGGGCGCGGCGGAATCTTCCCGCCCAACTCGTCTGGATTGTGAGTCACGGTTCCCAAAATCACGATTCTGGCATCGGAATAATAGGAAGGCTTCATATTTTCCATCATCAGGTTGCACAGCAGGAAATGACCCAGGTGATTGGTAGTCATCGTCAACTCGTAACCCTCCGGGCTCCGCAGCGGTTCCTTAATCAAAGGCATATAAATGGCGGCGTTGCACACCAAAGCGTCCAGAGGCCGGCCGCTGGCTTTAAATGCGCGAGCAAACCGGCGCACGCTCTCCAAATCGCCCAAGTCAATCTCCATGATGGAGAAACTGCCTTCAGGTATGCCCAACTCTCGCGCGGCGTCTCCGGCTTTCCGCACGTCCCGACAGGCCATGACTACGTGCCATCCCTTGTCTGCGAGAGCTTTCGCGCCGTACAAACCGACGCCGGAGGAAGCGCCGGTAATGATAACCGTTGATTTGTGATTTTGTGCCATCTTGTTAAAAGCGCTTCCGCTATGGATTTTTTTCAGGCACTCAAACGCTGAGCTAGCAGCTTGGATGTTTTGAAGTACCCTATGGTTATTAGGATATGGGGAAACGTTCTCGATCTCAACTGGGAGCCTCTCACTTTTGCAGCCAAGCTAGAAATTGGAGGCAGGAGAGGGGAGGCAGGGGGCAGGAGGCAGGGGACGGGAGGCAGGAGCCATAAGAAGTGTTTTTACAAATAATAAATACTCGTTTTCAACGGGGGATGAAAATTAAATATGAGTCCAACTCCGACTCTTATTTGGAGAAATTAACCATACATCTTTTATATCATGTCCAATCGATTGACCGCGATTAAAGACCGGGGCGGGTTTACAGATTTTCCCGTTTGTATTCAATATCTTGGTGAACCCGCCCATACAGGAATCATGGTTAATTGACCGGACATGATATTAGGGGCGGGTTGACCATTCTCTATGATGCACTTACTCGGTATTTATTGATAAACCCGCCCCTAAAAACTCAACTAAGAAATAGCTGCTGGTTCCTGATATAGCAATCCTAAATGATTCAGATACATTTGTAGGGGTAGTGCTACCCCTACTCCCCGTGCCTACCCCCTATCTATCGGGCAACCGGGCGTGGGATTGCCCCTACAATAATTATGCAAATGATTTAGGATTGCTATAGGTAGGAAAATCGATATAACCTTCAGGCCCAAAAGAATACCAGACGCCGACTTCAGCAGGCGGATTGAGCGGCCAACCATTAGTAAAACGCTCTACCAAGTCAGGATTGCTGATAAAATCCCGACCAAAAGCTATTAAATCGGCAAGTTTGCTGCTCAGGGCCGTTTCAGCCTGTTCTTGAGTATATCCGCAGTTGCCGACGAGCGGCCCTGCAAACACATCGCGAAACTCTCCTATCATCATCGGCGTTCCCAATTCGTGAAAGCCAAATGCCAGACCGTCTACCAAGTGCAGGTAAGCTAAATCATAGGCATTTAACTGCTTCGCGAAATACAGAAAATCTTCGCGGTAACTGGGAGAACCCATGTCATTGTAAACACCGTTGGGAGAAAGTCTAACTCCCACTCTGTTTGCCGGATATACTGTGATTATTGCCTCGACAATTTCCTTAAGAAAACGGTAGCGATTTTCAACTGTGCCGCCATAGGAATCAGTGCGGTGATTGGTTTTGGTTTGCAGGAATGTGTCAATGAGATAGCCGTTTGCCGCGTGAATTTCTACACCGTCAAAACCTGCCATTTTTGCTCGTTCTGCCGCCTTGCGATAATCTTCTACAACCAGGGAGATTTCATCGGTTTCTAGAGCGCGGGGAGTTTCGTAGGGTTGTTTGCCTAGAGGGGTATGAATTCCTTCTCCGTTTATTTTGATGGCAGAGGCTGCAACTGGCAATTGATTGTTTTGATGAAAACTACTGTGGGAAGCTCGTCCGCAGTGCCAAAGCTGCATGAAAATCGGCGTTTCGTGGGCATGAACCGCAGTCACAATTTGTTTCCAAGCTTCGCCTTGCTCGTCTGAATAAATACCGGGGGTATTGAGCCAACCATTAGCTTGAGTAGAAACCACTGTGGCTTCTGTAATGATTAAACCAGCGGAGGCTCGCTGAGTGTAATACTCTGCCATCAAGGCGTTGGGCATCCGCGCTTCACCGGCTCTGGCTCTGGTCATGGGTGCCATGAGTACCCGGTTTTTTAAGGATAAATCTCCGATTTTGAAGGGACTGAGTAGGAGTGGAGAAGTTGTTTGAGTGGTCATAATTTTGAGGTTTTGTCAACTGAAGAATCTGGGAAATTACATTTAGCAACGGCCGGTGTTAGGACGCAAGGCGCAAGACATCCAAGGGTCGCCAAAATGTAAGCAATCAAACTCATCAAGCTGTTTACGATTTTGACTTTTTAGCCAAGACTCTTCTTTGTTCAATTTTGTTAAACTCTGGAGAGTATGGGGGTAAATATAATAGTCTACACCCTGCTGTTTGAATCAATTCCTGAATCGGAGCACTTTTATCAAATGTGAGATTATCGATGAGCACCACCTGTACTGTGACAAGTGTTGGAAGTAAACTTGTTTAAGGCCTAGGAGATGAGTAAGGAGATGGATAGCTGCGAGGTTTCAATCCCTGGTAGGGTTTTAGGTTGTTTTCGGCGATGTGGATTTTGTAGCATGGCCAGCGATGTGCCGTTTCAATCCCTGGTAGGGTTTTAGGTTGTTTTCGGCTGGGCGCTATGCCTGGAAGCTTGAGAATGTACGGGCGATCGGTTTCAATCCCTGGTAGGGTTTTAGGTTGTTTTCGGCTCGAAATACTTTCACCGATTGAGTGCGATCGCCTGATGTTTCAATCCCTGGTAGGGTTTTAGGTTGTTTTCGGCTTAGAAGCTTTGCTCGAAAATGCGATTGCAGAGTTTCAATCCCTGGTAGGGTTTTAGGTTGTTTTCGGCGCTCTTTGGCCACCGGAGCTTTCGCTGCAACAACCTTAAAAGTTTCAATCCCTGGTAGGGTTTTAGGTTGTTTTCGGCCTACCAACAGGGGTAGATACCAGTAGGGTTATCGTTTCAATCCCTGGTAGGGTTTTAGGTTGTTTTCGGCACGTACAGAGCCTCTAGCATTCCATCAACCTCTATTTGGTCTGTTTCAATCCCTGGTAGGGTTTTAGGTTGTTTTCGGCGTATTGATAGTAGAACTAATTGTTGCCGAAGTTGTCGTTTCAATCCCTGGTAGGGTTTTAGGTTGTTTTCGGCGAGGTGACATTTCCGCAGGATTAAATGATTCAGGTTTCAATCCCTGGTAGGGTTTTAGGTTGTTTTCGGCATTAATTAAGTTGATTGATGGTTTGCAAAAAGAGGTTTCAATCCCTGGTAGGGTTTTAGGTTGTTTTCGGCTGCTAAATTCTTTGGGGACTTAGGGAAAAGTAGCCGTTTCAATCCCTGGTAGGGTTTTAGGTTGTTTTCGGCCAGCCAACTTTTCGGCGAGCCGATCGGCGATCGCCCAAGTTTCAATCCCTGGTAGGGTTTTAGGTTGTTTTCGGCAAGCATTATCAGATGTGGCGGCAGGCGTACCGAAAGTTTCAATCCCTGGTAGGGTTTTAGGTTGTTTTCGGCCGAGTGTAAGCGTCGTTGGCTACCGATTCAGATCGGTTTCAATCCCTGGTAGGGTTTTAGGTTGTTTTCGGCCAAAAATCTTCAAATTCACCTTTGCGCCCAGGACAATCGTTTCAATCCCTGGTAGGGTTTTAGGTTGTTTTCGGCTTAGCCGGACGCGGTGCAGCTTTTCGATCGCCAATTCAGTTTCAATCCCTGGTAGGGTTTTAGGTTGTTTTCGGCAAATTAGTTATCCCGAACCATGAAAACTGAATGCGTTTCAATCCCTGGTAGGGTTTTAGGTTGTTTTCGGCCGAAAAATTCAGCTAAAGCAGCATTAACCCCAGCGCTAGTTTCAATCCCTGGTAGGGTTTTAGGTTGTTTTCGGCCTAAACTTGCAGGAGGACTGAGGCTTTTAATTTCGTTTCAATCCCTGGTAGGGTTTTAGGTTGTTTTCGGCTGATTAGCACTGCTTATGGCATGGGGAATGTTCCGGTTTCAATCCCTGGTAGGGTTTTAGGTTGTTTTCGGCTCAATGCTGTCTACAGTGCTGTCTACAATGTCTACAGGTTTCAATCCCTGGTAGGGTTTTAGGTTGTTTTCGGCGAGCTGCTCAGTAATTCCATAAAGCCATTCAGCAGTTTCAATCCCTGGTAGGGTTTTAGGTTGTTTTCGGCAGCCTTAGAATTTCTCAGAGCGCGGATAACGGTTTCGTTTCAATCCCTGGTAGGGTTTTAGGTTGTTTTCGGCGAATGAGCGGCTTGAGTTCTCCTGGTATTGCAAAAAGTTTCAATCCCTGGTAGGGTTTTAGGTTGTTTTCGGCCTCAATCCCCTTGCCGTCTTGCACTTGTAGCCAGTGTTTCAATCCCTGGTAGGGTTTTAGGTTGTTTTCGGCCCTATTTATTCACAGGTTCCAGACTACTTAGAGAAGTTTCAATCCCTGGTAGGGTTTTAGGTTGTTTTCGGCTCTTTTGGTAACGGCTTCTTGAGTAAATCTTTAATAGGTTTCAATCCCTGGTAGGGTTTTAGGTTGTTTTCGGCAAAAAAGCGCTAACGATCAGTTAAAAATAGTTCAAGTTTCAATCCCTGGTAGGGTTTTAGGTTGTTTTCGGCACAGGGGTTATAGATAATCAACAGGCTGCTATCAAGTTTCAATCCCTGGTAGGGTTTTAGGTTGTTTTCGGCGCAAATTTGGCTCGATCCATGCTCAGGCTCGGTAACGGTTTCAATCCCTGGTAGGGTTTTAGGTTGTTTTCGGCCTTCCCCCGTCTCCCACCGTAGAAAAGCCAATTAGTTTCAATCCCTGGTAGGGTTTTAGGTTGTTTTCGGCAAAGTTGATGCGGCCGCGCCAGTAGCAGAGGGCTGTTTCAATCCCTGGTAGGGTTTTAGGTTGTTTTCGGCTGTTGAGGGATGCCCGCCGATTCAGTAAAGGTGTTGTTTCAATCCCTGGTAGGGTTTTAGGTTGTTTTCGGCATAAACGCCCTTGACTGTTCCTGTCGTATATCTTTTGTTTCAATCCCTGGTAGGGTTTTAGGTTGTTTTCGGCTGTAACCCGTAGCATCATCCCGATTTGCTTCGGGAAGTTTCAATCCCTGGTAGGGTTTTAGGTTGTTTTCGGCTTCTTTAAATCTCTGCTTCCCCCCAAAGTGAAACGTTTCAATCCCTGGTAGGGTTTTAGGTTGTTTTCGGCTAAATCTTTTCATAAAGCAATTATAGAAGTGAGAATAAAGTTTCAATCCCTGGTAGGGTTTTAGGTTGTTTTCGGCTCTTTTCATAAAGCAATTATAGAAGTGAGAATAAAGTTTCAATCCCTGGTAGGGTTTTAGGTTGTTTTCGGCAGATTGTCGTACAGCACTAATTTGTCCAGCCCTTTGGTTTCAATCCCTGGTAGGGTTTTAGGTTGTTTTCGGCAACACCAATTGTCACATTCTTAAAGAAACTTGATTTAGGGTTTCAATCCCTGGTAGGGTTTTAGGTTGTTTTCGGCGATTTTAGGGACTCCCACTTTTGCCTAAGCTTCTCGACCGCGTTTCAATCCCTGGTAGGGTTTTAGGTTGTTTTCGGCCGTACTTGGATTGCTTCTTTTTATTAATAGCAGCGGTTTCAATCCCTGGTAGGGTTTTAGGTTGTTTTCGGCCGTTTCGTATTCTTGATTTAAGATAACTTACATAGTTTCAATCCCTGGTAGGGTTTTAGGTTGTTTTCGGCTCTATTTGATAGAGTCTGGTTTCTCGTCTGCTGTCTGGGTTTCAATCCCTGGTAGGGTTTTAGGTTGTTTTCGGCTTTACGTTTTGGCTGTTCTGGTTCCTGAGATAATAGTTTCAATCCCTGGTAGGGTTTTAGGTTGTTTTCGGCACGGGATGAGATAGAACGAGATGCGCTGCGGGGGATTGTGTTTCAATCCCTGGTAGGGTTTTAGGTTGTTTTCGGCTGCTGAACTTCGCAAATTAGTGGATAAAGTGGCCGGTTTCAATCCCTGGTAGGGTTTTAGGTTGTTTTCGGCCTTCGCCTGCAAAGTGTAGCGCTGTGGCAAAAGCTCCGTTTCAATCCCTGGTAGGGTTTTAGGTTGTTTTCGGCGGATTTTTACAGCTATTGCTTACATGGCTTTGTCGAGTTTCAATCCCTGGTAGGGTTTTAGGTTGTTTTCGGCATTGTGATTGTCCGTAGCGTCGCATCGCGGCCCGGTTTCAATCCCTGGTAGGGTTTTAGGTTGTTTTCGGCTTTTCTGATATCATAGTGAGAACGATTCTTATTTTCTAAGGTTTCAATCCCTGGTAGGGTTTTAGGTTGTTTTCGGCAATCACATGGACAACCGACCCCTGACACCACGCGGTTTCAATCCCTGGTAGGGTTTTAGGTTGTTTTCGGCGCTAGAAATTTAATACTTCAGCGGCCGTATTTATATCAGGGTCGTTTCAATCCCTGGTAGGGTTTTAGGTTGTTTTCGGCCAAGCGATCGCTCCTTCTACTGTTAACACTCCTGTTCGTTTCAATCCCTGGTAGGGTTTTAGGTTGTTTTCGGCTTAACTATCGTTCCCGCTGGCAGCCCTGTACCGGTGTTTCAATCCCTGGTAGGGTTTTAGGTTGTTTTCGGCGGATTGCCGGTGCCGGTTGAATCGGTCAAGAAGAAGTTTCAATCCCTGGTAGGGTTTTAGGTTGTTTTCGGCTTATCTCTTTAAGCGATGGAACCGTTAATTGGAGTTTCAATCCCTGGTAGGGTTTTAGGTTGTTTTCGGCGTAAAAGGTCACGGTAACGCCGTATTGTTCGGCCTCGTTTCAATCCCTGGTAGGGTTTTAGGTTGTTTTCGGCATGATAAAAATCGGTGACAACCTTAGCTAAATCTTGTGGTTTCAATCCCTGGTAGGGTTTTAGGTTGTTTTCGGCGGAAAGGCGGCAGCCGGTTTACGCGCTCCTCAGAAAGTTTCAATCCCTGGTAGGGTTTTAGGTTGTTTTCGGCGAAATGATGGTGATTTTTCTAAAGCTTTACTCGAGTTTCAATCCCTGGTAGGGTTTTAGGTTGTTTTCGGCTTGATTTAGGTTTCTAGTTTCTAGTTTAGGAGTAGTTTCAATCCCTGGTAGGGTTTTAGGTTGTTTTCGGCTTGATTTAGGTTTCTAGTTTCTAGTTTAGGAGTAGTTTCAATCCCTGGTAGGGTTTTAGGTTGTTTTCGGCCTGGCACTGATTATTGGTTTTTTTATACCAGTGATGCGTTTCAATCCCTGGTAGGGTTTTAGGTTGTTTTCGGCCTTAGCTCTATGTTTGGAAGCACGGGCAAATTGAGTTTCAATCCCTGGTAGGGTTTTAGGTTGTTTTCGGCATTTGTTTGTTGGTTTAGAAGGATTTTCTTCTTCTGCGTTTCAATCCCTGGTAGGGTTTTAGGTTGTTTTCGGCTGGATACGTTTTTGTAAAGCTTGTCGATGATTATCGTGTTTCAATCCCTGGTAGGGTTTTAGGTTGTTTTCGGCAGTCTTTACGGCTGTCGGCGGCAATCCCACTGGTTTATAAAAGTTTCAATCCCTGGTAGGGTTTTAGGTTGTTTTCGGCGTTAATAAAGGCAATTCGTTCGCAGACTAATATTGATGTTTCAATCCCTGGTAGGGTTTTAGGTTGTTTTCGGCTGTTTTCGTCAACCCAACAAAACTCAACTTTTTCTCCAGTTTCAATCCCTGGTAGGGTTTTAGGTTGTTTTCGGCGTTAAAAAATCTCAGCGAATTAGAGAGTTAGAAGTCGGTTTCAATCCCTGGTAGGGTTTTAGGTTGTTTTCGGCGAGCCAGGGCCGATCGATCGGAAAATTCTGTGTAGAGTTTCAATCCCTGGTAGGGTTTTAGGTTGTTTTCGGCTGCCCGAATTACAGTTTCCCCAACTAGGCCAATGTTTCAATCCCTGGTAGGGTTTTAGGTTGTTTTCGGCTTAGCGCTGAAATTGTATCCGCCAAGCGGTATCAAGACGTTTCAATCCCTGGTAGGGTTTTAGGTTGTTTTCGGCTTTCGTGAAGTGTCAAGGTTTTCGATGTTTCTGTTTCGTTTCAATCCCTGGTAGGGTTTTAGGTTGTTTTCGGCTTGACTGGTTATTTGCTAGCGGAGCAAAGATAGGATTTGGTTTCAATCCCTGGTAGGGTTTTAGGTTGTTTTCGGCCTGGGCCCAGTATCCACCTATTGTCGCAACGATGTTTCAATCCCTGGTAGGGTTTTAGGTTGTTTTCGGCTCTTGGTCAACAAGGATATCGTACAGTTTTTGTTTTGTTTCAATCCCTGGTAGGGTTTTAGGTTGTTTTCGGCAATGCTGGGCAAAGCTCCTGAGAAAGTTGGAAAGGTGGCGTTTCAATCCCTGGTAGGGTTTTAGGTTGTTTTCGGCGTAGGCGTTAAATCCATATACTGTAAGGATTCCGTTTCAATCCCTGGTAGGGTTTTAGGTTGTTTTCGGCGAGAATCATAAAACCCGGTACATTACCGATGTCGAGTTTCAATCCCTGGTAGGGTTTTAGGTTGTTTTCGGCCATTATCCGGCGGTGAACTTGATGAAGGTTATGCTGTTTCAATCCCTGGTAGGGTTTTAGGTTGTTTTCGGCGCACTGTTTCTGTATTTAATATCGAGTTAATAAGGTTTCAATCCCTGGTAGGGTTTTAGGTTGTTTTCGGCAAGGGTAATATCATCAGTCTTTATTATGGATGATATGTTTCAATCCCTGGTAGGGTTTTAGGTTGTTTTCGGCGATGAGAGATTATTTGAGATTAACGTAATCTCCTACGTTTCAATCCCTGGTAGGGTTTTAGGTTGTTTTCGGCTGAATACCATTTAATTAAATCATCATTAGCGTGATATGTTTCAATCCCTGGTAGGGTTTTAGGTTGTTTTCGGCGAGAGTGAATAACAATCACTAATTATTCCCTGTTGCTCGTTTCAATCCCTGGTAGGGTTTTAGGTTGTTTTCGGCATTACTATTAAGAATACCCGCAAGAAACACGCTATTGTTTCAATCCCTGGTAGGGTTTTAGGTTGTTTTCGGCATTTCGATAGTTTGCATGGAATTGATGGCGGTAGCGGTTTCAATCCCTGGTAGGGTTTTAGGTTGTTTTCGGCCCAACTACACCGGGCTAGACGCTAGAAACCGAAAGTTTCAATCCCTGGTAGGGTTTTAGGTTGTTTTCGGCCTGCATCAGGGAATGATTTACCCAATCAATCAACTGGTTTCAATCCCTGGTAGGGTTTTAGGTTGTTTTCGGCGTTTTCGGCTACGCCGAAGTAGAAAATGAAGAGTACACAGTAAGTTTCAATCCCTGGTAGGGTTTTAGGTTGTTTTCGGCTCCTCACTCACTATCGAAGTGATTTGAAAATATGAGTTTCAATCCCTGGTAGGGTTTTAGGTTGTTTTCGGCCTAGATCAAGTTCAAACGGGTGGGGTAAATTTACTGTTTCAATCCCTGGTAGGGTTTTAGGTTGTTTTCGGCTAAACGGAAGCGAAGACCAAGTGTATGACTGGATGAGTTTCAATCCCTGGTAGGGTTTTAGGTTGTTTTCGGCTCTAGCTCGAATACCTTACCGTCCTCTAGCTCTATCAGTTTCAATCCCTGGTAGGGTTTTAGGTTGTTTTCGGCTAGACCGCTTGCTACGTTCAAAAGGATTATCGATTCAAGGTTTCAATCCCTGGTAGGGTTTTAGGTTGTTTTCGGCGCTCGATCGGCGCAAAGGTATCCGTTTCAAGGGAAAACCGTTTCAATCCCTGGTAGGGTTTTAGGTTGTTTTCGGCGTGTCGCCGACAACCTGGAAAAGCACTTATACAAATACACTTAAGTTTCAATCCCTGGTAGGGTTTTAGGTTGTTTTCGGCGATCGACTATCAACTGGCAAGCTTTTGATAGCGCTAGATGTTTCAATCCCTGGTAGGGTTTTAGGTTGTTTTCGGCGCTCCAACTACTAGCATCCCGTGTCCTGGTTTGCGTTTCAATCCCTGGTAGGGTTTTAGGTTGTTTTCGGCGAGATTGCTCTCGCGACTCCCAGTAGTTATTTTCAAACTTGTTTCAATCCCTGGTAGGGTTTTAGGTTGTTTTCGGCCCTGTTATCGTTGCTCAAAAGTCGCTCGATCGACGTTTCAATCCCTGGTAGGGTTTTAGGTTGTTTTCGGCTCTCGTGGAGAATTTCTTCTCCAAATGTCGCTAGAAGTTTCAATCCCTGGTAGGGTTTTAGGTTGTTTTCGGCCTTCGGCGCTGCTGAATCTGCCTATCAAATGGCGCGAACTCGTTTCAATCCCTGGTAGGGTTTTAGGTTGTTTTCGGCTTTTCAATGAAAAAACGAGCTGTGTATAAACGAAGTTTCAATCCCTGGTAGGGTTTTAGGTTGTTTTCGGCAGAAATTGATTGTCAGCACATAGCGTCAGATGTATTGTTTCAATCCCTGGTAGGGTTTTAGGTTGTTTTCGGCAAGTCAGAAGTTCCCCGCAAGGTTCGCTCTGTCGCCGTTTCAATCCCTGGTAGGGTTTTAGGTTGTTTTCGGCTCTGCCTCAAAAACTGCTTCTTCAGCCTCTAGTGTTTCAATCCCTGGTAGGGTTTTAGGTTGTTTTCGGCGAAATCCAATGAAGTATGCAACCTGGTACAGGGCTATTGTTTCAATCCCTGGTAGGGTTTTAGGTTGTTTTCGGCAATGTATGCCCTTCATCAAGAAGGTCTTGTGCAGATGTTTCAATCCCTGGTAGGGTTTTAGGTTGTTTTCGGCTCAATTGTAGAGTCTGTTGTAGGGGAAATTGCAGGTTTCAATCCCTGGTAGGGTTTTAGGTTGTTTTCGGCATGGAGCAGGAGGCTGAAAATTGTGGATTAAATATTTGTTTCAATCCCTGGTAGGGTTTTAGGTTGTTTTCGGCGTGAGGAATGGGAGAAAAAGTTCAATTCTAATAGTTTCAATCCCTGGTAGGGTTTTAGGTTGTTTTCGGCCTTGCGGATTTGCCCGAATTACAGTTTCCACATCGCGGCCAATGTTTCAATCCCTGGTAGGGTTTTAGGTTGTTTTCGGCATGGATTGATTATATACGCAGGTGAAGAAGCCAAAATATACGTTTCAATCCCTGGTAGGGTTTTAGGTTGTTTTCGGCATATCAGTTATTGTATAAGAATCAAGGAAAACACAGGAGTTTCAATCCCTGGTAGGGTTTTAGGTTGTTTTCGGCATAGCAAGTTATGCTGATTTTGCTAAAGCTGTAGGTTTCAATCCCTGGTAGGGTTTTAGGTTGTTTTCGGCTACCAGAACATACCAAACTATCTAGACTATCGCTTAAGTTTCAATCCCTGGTAGGGTTTTAGGTTGTTTTCGGCCAAAAGATTGTAGATGCCCATGAAAAATATCTTCGTTTCAATCCCTGGTAGGGTTTTAGGTTGTTTTCGGCTGTGGGTTCAATCAGTGCGATCGGCTCATTACTGGTTTCAATCCCTGGTAGGGTTTTAGGTTGTTTTCGGCTTCACTCTAAATCTGATTACCAGTTAAGGGGTGTGTTTCAATCCCTGGTAGGGTTTTAGGTTGTTTTCGGCAACGCACTGCACGGTACAGAGTCTAAATGGGAGTTTGTTTCAATCCCTGGTAGGGTTTTAGGTTGTTTTCGGCCTTACTTACCGTCCTCCTGGTACAAGGGAGAGGGTTTCAATCCCTGGTAGGGTTTTAGGTTGTTTTCGGCTGGAGGATTGGGAAGATCCTTCAGAAAGCCTTGTTTCAATCCCTGGTAGGGTTTTAGGTTGTTTTCGGCTGCTAGCTGTTTTATGGGCAGAAGTCAAAAAATTAAGTTTCAATCCCTGGTAGGGTTTTAGGTTGTTTTCGGCCCGGCTTAAGACAATTTCTCACGGGCATTTCACACGTTTCAATCCCTGGTAGGGTTTTAGGTTGTTTTCGGCTCAACGCCACATTTGGAAACCCTAGAGAAGTGGTGTTTCAATCCCTGGTAGGGTTTTAGGTTGTTTTCGGCGTGTCAAAGAAATGAGAATAGAAGCATATTTTGTGTTTCAATCCCTGGTAGGGTTTTAGGTTGTTTTCGGCGTAAGGGTTGCGAGCAAGGCTCAAGGAACGGGCGGTTTCAATCCCTGGTAGGGTTTTAGGTTGTTTTCGGCTTTGGTCAAGCATCCCTTTTACTCCTTATAATTTTTGTTTCAATCCCTGGTAGGGTTTTAGGTTGTTTTCGGCGCTTTTGGAATAATATCGTCAGCGCCGCTGGTGTTTCAATCCCTGGTAGGGTTTTAGGTTGTTTTCGGCCAAATGGGCTAGGTGCTATGTCTGGCGCACCAGGGTTTCAATCCCTGGTAGGGTTTTAGGTTGTTTTCGGCGGCGCACCAGGAACTTTAGGCGAAAAGATTAAAAGGTTTCAATCCCTGGTAGGGTTTTAGGTTGTTTTCGGCCTAACGGTCTTTTTCCGATTTCTGCTAGTAATTTGTTTCAATCCCTGGTAGGGTTTTAGGTTGTTTTCGGCCATAAGTTTGATGCTACAGCTTTTGGAATTGCTGGTTTCAATCCCTGGTAGGGTTTTAGGTTGTTTTCGGCACTAGGTTTTGCCCCTGTTAGCTCCTTAATTTTGGGTTTCAATCCCTGGTAGGGTTTTAGGTTGTTTTCGGCAAAAATCGGGGGTGCGTGAACAGTTGCTATATAATTAAGTTTCAATCCCTGGTAGGGTTTTAGGTTGTTTTCGGCTTTTTTCTCTGGAAATTTATTTCTAATCACCGAATCGCCGTTTCAATCCCTGGTAGGGTTTTAGGTTGTTTTCGGCAAATTTAAATCGATTCAAGCCGATTTTAGTCGGTGTTTCAATCCCTGGTAGGGTTTTAGGTTGTTTTCGGCTCTATGTCTGCTTTGCTTTTTTTCGATTTAGATGGGTTTCGTTTCAATCCCTGGTAGGGTTTTAGGTTGTTTTCGGCTTGGCGTTTGGCTAGTAGGAAATAATGATGCTGCGTTTCAATCCCTGGTAGGGTTTTAGGTTGTTTTCGGCCTTTTCGTCTTGTTTTTCCAAAAGAGCAAAACTATCATGTTTCAATCCCTGGTAGGGTTTTAGGTTGTTTTCGGCACTTTCTGAAAATATATTACAAACATCTGGATTAAGTTTCAATCCCTGGTAGGGTTTTAGGTTGTTTTCGGCAGCTAGCCGCCGTCATCGGTTTAGAAGAAGCAGTCATCTTCGTTTCAATCCCTGGTAGGGTTTTAGGTTGTTTTCGGCCAAATCTGAAAGACCCGGTTGACTCTAGCCACGCTAGTTTCAATCCCTGGTAGGGTTTTAGGTTGTTTTCGGCTGTAATTAAAGTTCTCGCATACGATGGTTAACAAATGCAAGTTTCAATCCCTGGTAGGGTTTTAGGTTGTTTTCGGCAAGCCGCACCGCCACGGGCACGGAGACGCCCCACCCGCCGAGTGTTTCAATCCCTGGTAGGGTTTTAGGTTGTTTTCGGCAATTTAAGAAAAAGTGCCAGTACGGGGAATTTGAAGTTTCAATCCCTGGTAGGGTTTTAGGTTGTTTTCGGCATGTTCTTTCTGTTCGGTAATATTGCCCCATTGCCTGTTTCAATCCCTGGTAGGGTTTTAGGTTGTTTTCGGCCATACCTTCAAAACACCAGTGATAGGATCGCGACCCTGTTTCAATCCCTGGTAGGGTTTTAGGTTGTTTTCGGCGCGGTTACAGGTAGCGCACAATACCCCAAGGATGCCGGTTTCAATCCCTGGTAGGGTTTTAGGTTGTTTTCGGCCCTCAACCGAAGGTTGCCACGAACAGCGCTAACTGTGTTTCAATCCCTGGTAGGGTTTTAGGTTGTTTTCGGCGATGGCAGCAATCAGACTGGAGAGCCAAAATTTTACGTGTTTCAATCCCTGGTAGGGTTTTAGGTTGTTTTCGGCCTGTACCCACGCCCGTGTACCCACGCCTACACCCGTTGCAAAGTTTCAATCCCTGGTAGGGTTTTAGGTTGTTTTCGGCAGAGAACACGCTTGCTCTCATGCGCTGGTTGGCACAGTTTCAATCCCTGGTAGGGTTTTAGGTTGTTTTCGGCCTTTCGTGTCACCAGCTAAATCAGAAGGTAAGTGTTTCAATCCCTGGTAGGGTTTTAGGTTGTTTTCGGCTTCCCTACATCCCAAGAAGGAAGATTTAGTGGATGCTCTAAGCGTTTCAATCCCTGGTAGGGTTTTAGGTTGTTTTCGGCGTACTAAGATTTGGATTCGTGGTGGCACCGGAGTAGGGTTTCAATCCCTGGTAGGGTTTTAGGTTGTTTTCGGCTTCCTCAGTTGGTGCAGTTTTAGAAGTAAATAAGTTTCAATCCCTGGTAGGGTTTTAGGTTGTTTTCGGCCGATGCGATTAAAGCCAAGCTGACGGGGGGGAATGTTTCAATCCCTGGTAGGGTTTTAGGTTGTTTTCGGCTTTCGATAGTTTGCATTGTGTGGAGGCGGTAGCGGTTTCAATCCCTGGTAGGGTTTTAGGTTGTTTTCGGCCATCAATCCCTGTTTCTTCCAGAATTCGATCGCCCTCTTGTTTCAATCCCTGGTAGGGTTTTAGGTTGTTTTCGGCTTGCTGCTGTTCATTGCTATCTTTTTTGATTGGCTGTTTCAATCCCTGGTAGGGTTTTAGGTTGTTTTCGGCTCCTACACGCGCACTGTCAGCAAATTAGTTAATTCCGGTTTCAATCCCTGGTAGGGTTTTAGGTTGTTTTCGGCCTAGGGTTTTGTTCCGTCCGGGCGTGGGAATTGGTGGTTTCAATCCCTGGTAGGGTTTTAGGTTGTTTTCGGCCATTGAGCAAATTGCCAATTTCACAAACTCTCTGTTTCAATCCCTGGTAGGGTTTTAGGTTGTTTTCGGCCCACTGGCTCCCAGTTGGTCGATTTACGATCGCTTGCGTTTCAATCCCTGGTAGGGTTTTAGGTTGTTTTCGGCAGACGGCGGGCGAATTGAGCTTTCTGTTGGGTATCTGTTTCAATCCCTGGTAGGGTTTTAGGTTGTTTTCGGCCGCCGGGGTCTGGGAGGCTTGAAATATAAGGTTTTCAAGGTTCAGTTGCGTCTGACTGCAATCAATATACCGTTTCAACGATCGCCCTGTCAAGGGGGCAAAATTCAAATAGACCTCAAACTCTCTCCCAGTAAAGGTTTCAGCATTTGCGTCTGACCCGCATGAGGTACAAACCACTGCAAACCCAGTCCTAGTAAAGCTCTCAGCCATTAAAATTCACCCCCTCAGTTTAACACCTACAGCCAGACGCAAAATCAAACCATAAAGATCGTAGTATCCAGCGGTGCCCGGCCGCCAATCCGCTCGATCTTGCCCTGACAGCAAGCACACAAATAGTGAAACAGGATGCTGTCTTCTTCCGACTTAATCACCCTACTCAGACGTTGGCGCATCCGGGCATACTGAGTATCCGTCACCTCGCAATGAAACACCGAATACTGCTTCCATTCCCCATAAGACTTGAGAATCTTGTGAATCTTAGTGCGGCGCTTGTCCTCAGAAATATCATAGCAAACCAAAACAAACATAATTTAATTGCCTCCCTATTTAAGAATCAAAGGCGGATACTTATCAACTTCACCCATCAAATACTTAGCCATCAGCCGCCCTTGAATTTCAAAAGCTTCTTGATAAGTGCACAACTTTCCCATCACAGGATGCTTAAACGTTGACTGCTTCTTTTCTTCGTAAAGTCGCAAAAAAATGTGCAGCGCTTCTTTTGTCAAAGAAACCGCCCCGCTCAACGGTTCTGCCGTAAAATCATTAGGCGAAACTTTCTGCAAATTAATCGCCTTCAACACTACAGCATCAACAACCAAAGGTCGAAATTCTTCCATCAAATCCAGCGCTAAGGAAGGACGGCCATAGCGCTCAAAATGCAAATATCCCAAATACGGATCGAATCCCACAATATTCACCGCACTTTGAACATCGTGCCGCAGCAGAGAATATCCCAAACTTAACAGAGAATTTACCGGGTCAGTAGGCGGACGGCGGCGGCGAACTTCAAAGCTAAATTCCGGCACGCGAATCAGTTGATTGAAGCAGCCAAAATAAGTCGCACTACCCGCCCCCTCCAATCCTCGCAGAGAATTAATACTCGAAGTTTTCTCAATAGACGCGATGACTTGTTTCAATTGGGCAATGGGCTTTTCAAAATCTTGGGGACAATATTTGCGCTGACATTCTAACAAAGAATTGCGGTAATTCTTGAGCTTTCCCCGTACAAATCCTCTAACTAAATGCACCGATTTTTCCGATTCACCAGCCGCTTGCCACTGAGCTTTTCGCACAAAAATATTTTTCGTCATCTCCGGTTCCAACCTCCCCAAATAACGTCCGTTTACAGTCAAAAAACTTAAAGGAATGTGACGTTCCAACAGTTCCACAACCACAGCCGGCGAAACTGTAGCGCGTCCCAATGCAACAACACCATCAATCTTAATTAATGGCACGTCCAACAGATTTTTTTTGTCAGCTTTAACTGTCAGACGTTCATCGACTTTGCCAATAAAAGCATCTTCTTGAGTAATGTAAACTGTTCCCATTGTGAAATCTCCTATTTGCAGGTTAACTTGCTTCTTGATAGCGGTTGACTTTGGCGGCAGCTTGGGGCAGACATTGGGGAAAAAGACTGCATCCCGTACACCGAGCGGTGTAAACTGGTAAAGGGATATTTCCCGATCGCCAAAGAGCACCGACTTTTTCAATAGTGGCGATCGCATCCTGTCTCAATTGCTCAGAAATCTCCACTAATTGCCGCTGATGCGATTGCGCGTAATACACATATCCAGCCGCAATAGTTTTCCCCGTCATCTCCTCTAAACAAAGCGCTTGAGCGCAAACTTGCAACTCATCATTATCCCATTCCCCCTTCCGTCCCCGCTTGTATTCCACGGGGTAAATCTCACCCTCAGCCGACTCAATCAAATCCGATTTACCAATCAGTTTGTAGCGCTCGGATTTCAGCCAAATCGCCCGCACCTGCCAAGTTTCATTGCGGTTAATTTCGCCCATCGTGTGAACGCGATCGTGCAAACTTGTCCCTTCAATGGTATACTGATTATCGGTGAATTCTCCCGCACAAGACATTCGCCAACAGCGGTGAGGACAGTAAGAATACTGGTTGAGAGTTGCGATCGAAATGTAATCAGAATCGTTCATTTTTTTGATGGTTTGTAGGAGATTAGTAATGGGGAATTAGCAACAGGCAAGATGCCTGTTCCACAAGAGTCTACTCGTTCCCAGGCAGAGCTTGGGAACACAGATCCGGAGGCTCTGCCTCCAATTTTCCTCCCTGAGCAAGCGAGGCAGAGCCTCTGGATATCGGTTCCCAGGCAGAGCCTAGGAACCAGTTATTTGAGGAATTAGTGAGCCGCCAGTCCGCCAGGGGTTGAAACCCCTGTCTCATAGCTAAAGTCGGTTGAAACTGAGATATTGCACCATTCTCAATTAGCCGTAGGGGCGGGTTCGCCAACAGCCTTAAAGCTTGCAAATAGGTTCTATAAACCCGCCCGCTCCCACGAAAAATCCTCTTATTGAGATTGCTGCAAGATGTCGGTTTCAACCGACTGAAGAAGTAATTTAATCATTGATGATATTTTGAGCTTATCGGTAACAGTAAGCGCAAAGGTTGAAGCCGACTGAAGAAGTAATTTAACCATTCATTCTTGCAGTCCTCTTCAGAGGACTTTAGCTATTAGGCAGGGGTTTCAACCCCTGGCGGACTATGGGTTTTACGCTCAGTTATCAAGAACTTTTTTAACAACTATTCGCCTAGTCATTCCCATCCCCATCGGAGTTTTTCTCCCTACCCCGCAGTAAACAGCAAAATCAGCCAAAGCATTAATTTGCTTAATCACTAAGGGCTCCACATCTCCCAAAATCCGATAGCTAACCTCCCCAACCATGCCAACAAAATCGCTTTGATAGTTAGTCAATTTTTCACTTCGGATATTGACAAATGTCGAAAAAAGTGCATCGAAGGAAAGATCGGGAAGTGCGATCGGGCTGTACTTATTCCAGCGACTAAGGAGACTATTAAAAACGCAGTCTCTAGTAGGAATCACGGAATCAAATTTGCCCTGTCGAAAGGTAGTAGGAGTCGCAAAACTGAAGGCAATTAAGCGATTGGTTTCAGAAGCGCGATCGTACAGTTGAGAGTAATCGCAAGCATTAGCCCAAGGCTGATCTACTTGGGGCGTTCCGAGAATCTTGGTAATCATCAAATCGGCGGGGCCGAGATGCCACGGCTTCGAGGGATTGAGGTTCAGCCAAAGCTGAGTTAACTTGCCGAATAAAGTGTCATCAAGGAGAGTAATTCGCCACCAACAGAGGGTGTGTTCTGGAATCGGTTCTGTGTGTTCCCATTGCAGGAAATGGTGTTTTTTGAAAGGGCATTTTTTAGTTTGCAAAGGGCTGAGGGTGAAGGATTTTTGGGCGGCGGCATCGTGGAGGCGATCGCCGAGTTTTTTGTCAACGGAGCTCACGAGGGTGAGGAAGAGGGCGTGCAGGTGTCTGCCGGTGAGGTATCCGGGGGGAATTGGGGCCAGGGGAAGGATGTTGAGGACGAGGCTGTGTGGCATATTTGGTTAATGGTTGGTGATTGTTGAAAGCATTGCAGACCACCAGGAAATGATATGATTTGCGATCGATTACCGATAATATTGTAGGGGCGGGTTTACCAACAATATCTGCCAATAATTGACAATCTCAAAAACCCGCCCCGGTCGGGGTATTACGGTCAAGCCAAGGGATATCATATGATAGGATATGGGAACGATCGACCATAATTGAAGATCGGGGCGGGTTTACAGAATCTCTCGTTTTTATTACAGATATTGGTGAACCCGCCCCTACAGGAATTATGGTAAATTGCTCGTTCCCAGGTTCTACCTGGGAACGCATTTCTAGAGGGTCTGCCTCCTATTAATCTGCCCGAAAGCGGTATTCCATACAAGCGGGAATTTTGAGTGGCTCAAACTCGTAATATCGCCCTAGCATTTTGACATTTTGGATGAGGCTAACCGGAGGCATATTAACCACATCGTAGCTAATCACTTGATGGGAAAACATCACATCTAAAGGATTTAGCAGATAGGGAAAATTTAAGTTAGCTTCAGAAGTCGAGCGCTTCACTTCCTTCTGTTCTAGGATTTCGACTGCTGCTTTGCTCATCCACTTTCCCAACCGTATCCACTTTGCCAGTTTCAGAGACTTCTCTGAGATTATGAAAAACTCAAATTTGCTTTCCGGCGCAATTTCTTTGGTTCTGCCAAAACTAGGGATATTTTTCTGAGTTTTCTCCATCTCAACGTGATAGTTGTTGTTGGCATATTTCCAAGTGTTGAGGGTAGAGGAGTGAGAAATAGATCGCCCCGGAGTAACATAAATCCCCTGTTGGTTGAGCGCCGTTAAATGCGTCTCGTATTTAGGAACTTGTTCGGGACAGAAATAGCGATAGGAATCTTCTTCAGAAACGGTGGTGGAATAGATTTCGCTATCCACCAAACCGAGGGCGTAACAAAGCGCGTAATTGTGAATTACCGGCTCTGTTTCGTAAAGTCTCCCTATCTCGCGAGTTGCAAAATAAAGGCTATCGTGCAACTCGATTTGACAGCGGTAAATAAAAGTCATGGTTGTTACTCCGCTGCTGCTGTAGCTCCTGCCTTACCCTTGATATGCTTCTTCGCGTAAGCTTTAGCCTCGTCATCGGCTTTCTTCAACATTTTTTTGAGTTCATCTTCATTGCCAATAACAGCTTTAACCTCTGTCACTAATGGTGTAAACTTATCCCCAATAAAGTCTTCATGCACGATAAATTCCTCAGACAGTAACGTTTGGATAGCAGCCCTAGCAGCCATAATCACATCATCTTCATTGAGAGGGTTGTTGGAATTAAGTTTATCGTCACCCTGCAATTTGTCGTAAATTGCTTGCGTCCAGCGGAGGTTACTGGTAATTTCGCCGTCGGCAAATACGACACCAATTAACTCATTTCTGACTCGACCTGTGCGGGTCGTTTGAGCGCCATAGTGTCTGGTTCTGAGGATGTTGTTGAAAACATACAAAAAACTAGCTTCTGTAGGGTCTTTCAGGGTGACAATGCTAGGAAAGAAAATCTGGGGTTTGATGTGGTCTTGCTGATTGATGCGACTGGTAACTTCGCCTGGTTTAGAACCTGCTTCACCCTTAGATGCCATTGTGCCATTCTCAAAGGGAGCATTGAGGGTAAAAGTCTCGTGAGATTCATCAAAAGCGGTAATTGAAAATGCTGTGTCAACTACTACTTTTGATTTTTCTGAACCAGAGTCACCGATCGCAAATCCGTAGATAATGCAATCAGGATTATTCATTGCAAACTTGACATTGTATTCGCAATCTTCAGCGGTCATAAAACCATAGTTACGCAGCAGCTCGCGGCCGACTAAACGTTCTGGTGTAGATTGCTTGCGCTTAAACATGGTAAGGCGGCTGATAGGTTTTTGATCTTCAATCCCGGCCCTAACTCGCGCTTTATTTAGTTCTCCATCTGTCTGAAAGAGAGGATAAGATTCGGTCACTCGTACAGTCAGGAAGTGGGCATATTTTCCCATTGGTTTGTAAGGAATGCTGGCATGAAATAATTTAGCATCAAGGGTTTTCAAGAAAGGCATGATTTGTCTCCTAAGTGAAATTTGTAGTTAAAATGTTACTGGTGCAAATTGCGTGTAGCTTGTCAAACACTAGCTTCAGCTTTAATTGTCAGATTCTTCCTGAGATTCGTCACCGGATTTGTCATCTCTAGCGCGATTTTCTTTGTCATTCTCTAAACGATAAATGAATTCGCAGGTATCTCGGATTAAGTTGATTTGGCGGCCGGCTAAACGGGCCCGATCGCCCGCAAATGATTTCTCAAATACCTCCTCAACAAAGTAGCGACCAAACTCTAAAATTGCCTGTCTTTCTTCCTCTCGATTGCTGAAAATCCAGCGTCCTTCCGCAGTAGAAGAGTGAACGCGATCCATGAGCTTTGAAACTTCAGCAGCAACTGTCAACACTAAAGATTCACCTTGACAACTCAGATCGGCTTCAAGGATAGTTTTAGAAGCAATATCAATCGGTTTCAGCACAGCATTTGCCTTGGGATTATATCGCTTACTTGCACGGTAAAATCGGCGATACAATTCCGTCAATTTTTGGGGGTGGTTTAAACTTGATGCGCTTGTCACAGTCAATCGTTCCTCTTCATGATTATATTGGGCATAAGCGTCAAAACAAGGGTAAAAATGATAAGCATAAAGCTTGATTTTTTGAATTGACGCCGTTTCATTTTTCTGTTTCCGCACCCACTTACTGAGGTAGCTAAACACATAAAGAGGGCTGGTTTCAAAATCAGTGGCGAGTTCAGTTAATTTTCCCCAGTTGGAGTCATAGCCGGACTTCCCCTGTTTCGCATTAACATCAAGATGAATGGCATAAGCAGCAGTTAAAACATTCAAAGGTGCAGGATAAGATTTGCCGTTTTCCTCCCATCCTTCTAAGATATAGTCGAGGCGAAAGCGATCGCGCTTCGTCAAAACCCTAAAAGCTGGCGGTGCGCTATCTAGAAATACGCTTTCTTCAAAGTCTGCACCGTCATTAAATGGCGGAATAGGCGACTCTGAAACCACAGTTTTGACATCCAGAATCATGGGAAATGCAAACGCTAACCAAGCTGGCATAATCCAAGATTCTGTATCAGTTATTTTTTTATCTTTCCCTTTTTTCTCAGGAGGCAATGCCATAAAATAAAAGGTAAGCGGTTGATTTTCGGGATAAGTAAGCTTGAATGTCTTGTCCTTTTTACCTTCCGCTCTTTCATCCAAATGAAAGACATCTACACTTTGATAGCGGCTCAATTCAAAATTAGCCTGAAGTTCCTTGCTAATAAAGTGATTGCGAACTCCCGTATCGAAGCGAGTTTGGAAAATATTATCGTAAGCCTGATGCAAAAATGCGTTCGTTTCAGGGGTGCAGTAATAAGTCGGATAAAAGTAGAGGTATCGGTATTTAGCATCCTCAAATCGTCCTCCAATTTCCTGAGTTTGGCTCATTAAAATCTGCCGCAGCATCATTTCGATGCCAGCAATACTGGAAATATTGCGTTTAGCATTAGAGCCTCCCAGCATTTGCTTGTTAGTATAAACTTGTGGCGTGAATAAAACGGCTGATTCCATTTGTTCGGTAACGGTATAAGCCGAGTGAGAAATCGAACAAACTAACTGTTTTCCCCGTCCCGATTTTTTAGCGGCTTGATAACGTTCTAACTCATCTAAGAAAATCTGACCTGAGATTGGCTCTGCTTCTGGTGTTTGCAACTTTACAACTCGCGTCACCCACAGCCGCAAATCTTCCCAACCATCGGGGATATTGTATTCAGACAAAATTGGCTGAATTAAAGTTGTAATATGTGCAATCAACTCCTCACCAACTGGACGTACATCCTCAATGCTAGGGTGATGTTCTATATATTTAGCGGCTAAATAGTACCATTCGTAAGGAACTCCGCCCGTATTGCCTTTAAGTTTGTGTTCTTTGAGGCTTTCATTAATCCGTTGAATTTCTCGGATAGTTGGCAGGTGTTCTGAGAGATTCCAGAACTCTGCAACTTCATGAATTAAGTTTTCGGGAGTTAAATCAATTGCTGGTAGTTTGAGTAATTCTGGATCTTTCTTACGTTCCGCGTCGCGCTTCTTGCGTTCCGCTTCCATTTTAGCAACGCAATCTCCCCAGATTTTACGACTCACTGCGTCCCCAAATTCAGCAAGTTGATCTATCCGAATATCATCTGGAAATCGAAAGTTATAATCAGCCGATAAAATTTCCTGTTTTTGGAACTTTACAAGATTATCGCTGCGGTCTTTAGTAACAGGCTTTTTTCCATCTTTCAGAATCCTCAACGTTGCTTTAAGTGCAACTTTCATCAAATCAGGGATGTCGAAAAATAAATTGTAGTAATCGGCATATTTCATGCCTTTACCATCTCGACTAAAGCCTGTTTGTCTGTCTTCTAGTTCTTTGGCACAGAGAGATTTGATTTGATTGACAACTCGATCGGGTATGCTATCCACTGTCACAGAAGGTGCATTGCGGTGTGTCAAATAAATGATACCTGTTGGTAAATACAGCAGTGGCTCATAGTAATGAATATCCTCTGAATTTATTTCAGTATGGGCATTCATTACGGCATTATTGACAATATTGGTGAGGACACCGCGATTTTCAGCAATGCTGTGATAGGAGAGTTTTAGTTGTCTGTCACTGACTTGACCAATCACATTATTCACACCTGGTTTAAGAGCGTCTTGAGGATGTTTGATAATGGATGCTAAACGGTCAGCGAGACAAGCTAATTTTGCTAATTCAACCAGTTTATCTCCTTCCAGTTGAGGCTGAAGTCCACTGTGTATGGAAAAATTCCAGTTGGTATCCGATCGCGTTTGAGCGTTGTAAGCGATGCAGAGTAAATCATCAAGATACTCGCGATAGGCTTCTGGATAGTTGGAATTAATTAATCGATCCAGATTGAGGTCGCGAATGATGGCATCAATAATTTCTCGATGTTCTGGGATTGACAAATCGCGGATTTTATTATCCTTGTTTTTCTGAAAATCTTTGTATTTCTGCGACATTTGCGGAAATCTGCAATAATCAAATTTCTCAAAGTCGTGGAGAATGAAAGCAGCAACGAGTAACCGTCTTTCTGGTTCGCGAATCACGCGCTTAACGGTTGTATTCAATTTTTCTAGGCGCTGTTCGATTAAATTAGCCGGGAAAAGTCCGTTAAGTAAATGAGTATTTAGGGATTGATCGGCGGCATTTCTCCTGTTCATCACTTTGCCTTTTGCTGCGAGTTCCTGTTCTTTTGCTTCGATCCATTTACCGCCTTTAGCAGTAACGCCGATCGCCACTCGCAGCAGATTTGGCAGAACATACTCGGCAAAATCAGCCATGATGGGGTCATTGGGATTTTGAGCCAAGATTGCCGAGCGCAAAAGCTTGACGGTAATTAACTCTTGTTGGGGCGGCTCAATATCGCGATCGGTACTTTCAAAACTCAACCCCAAATCATCATCATCGTCTTCTTCTTCCAAATCATCCTCTTCCAAATCATCAAACTGTTCAACATTCAAATTCTGTGGTGCGTCAAAAAGTGATAGTTGTATAAATTCTGACTCGGTTGGTTTATTCTTCTTGGCCATTTTCTACTTCCTCCTAGAATTAAGATATTCAGTGATTTGTTGGATATAGCTCGGATATTGATTTAATGCTGCTTGAATACCATTGAATAGCTCTACATAATTTATCTCCAAATATCTGTGAGCTAAAATATTACGGAGTCCTGCTGACAGTGCTAAATCTGTCGCAAGTTCAGGGGTGATAATTCCATATTGTCCAGCCTTGACAAAAGAGTCTTTATTGGAGAGAGGCTGAATATTTTTGTCGCGACTTAGGATATGCTCGTTGATATCGATCGCAGCTTGAGCAATTAATTCCATAATTCGCTCCGAAATTGTTTTATGGTCAAAACTACTCAAGTAATTTTCTAAACTCATTCCTCGAAAGCGCCTTAATTCTAGAAGATAATTACCAATAAACTCCAATCTGCTTAAAACAACTGTAGGCTCAATACTCATACTACATCCCATTTCTTCAAAAACAACTCAATTTTATTCCGAAGCTCCCACTCTGTTTGCTTCAGTTCTGAATCGCTCATCAAAGCCTTTTGTTTGAATTTTTCAAATTCTCCCGGTTCGCTTTCATACAAAACCTTGCCATCACGAGCGACAAAATGAGCAATAAGTGAGGAGCATCTGTTTAGCTCAACAACATCAATTTCATCACTGTTGATTTCAAAAATTTCGCCGAGTTTTTGAGGAACCTCAAACCAAGCAAAAGCACGCTCTCCAATGCAAGCTTTCCGTTTGTCTTCATCATAGAGTGTGGCAAAATCCCAGTCACTTTTAGCATGAGTTTTTCCTGTTGCTCTAGATCCAAACAAAACTAACATTTTGAGGTAAGGAATTTTTTCTTGAAGTCGTGAATCAAGGATCTTCATATCAAATAGAGATTGAGTGTTCATAGCAGTTGTGAAAAATTAGGTTGTAGAAAGAAAAGGGAAGCTTTCGCAGAATAAAATTTTTTCAGAGTTTGCAGTTTTGTTGACAAGTGACTTAACCAGCCATTTTTTGGGGGTTGAGACTACCTATGTCTGTACTTAACGCCGCAAGCTACCGATGAGCTTCCCTTGTGAATGAAGAGACTCTTTCAGAAGTAAAGAGTCTCAATAAAACTATGCACTCTTGGCTAAGGCCATCTGGTAGACGTAAACATTGTGAGCAACGCGAACAGTTTCAATGTCGTACCCGTCATCCTTGCGGAGCGACTCGACAGCCGCACTGAACCTGTGAGTTATGGGTATCAACTCTTCTTTGGAGTGAGGTTTTCCGTCTAACAGAAGTTGCAAAATTCGCTGTTTTTTACTCATGTGAGCCTCCTAACTAAATTTATCTGACGCTAACACCTGTCCATAGGCCAAATCAAGGGATCGCTTAAAAAATTAAAGTTCAGACTTATACAACAGTCGAATATGTCAGTATTTACTAAACTTGTCCTCTACCGCGTGTTACCCTTATGTTTGAGCGGGGTAAGACCAAAAACATACTTGGTCTAAATCCCTATCAGGGATTGAAACGAATACGTCTGCACTTACTGGCGTAAGCTTCCTCTCCGTCTCACTCACCCAAATCCCTATCAGGGCTTGAGCTTTCAACAAATCCACGTTTCACCCCCTTTACTCTTGATCCGATAAGCGAGAGTATCCAAAAGCAGGGCCGATTGACCGAAGGCCACCGAGTAAGGTGCTCCGGGTTCGTGCCTACCAGACTCGTCAATTGGGTAGATCTGAAAGTGCATGGGCAATTGCAGCCGTTTTTTAGCTTCCTGAACCGGATAGCGGATGACGTAACTCACCAAACCACGCAATTTAAGCCGCTTGTTAATTTCATTAATCCAGCGATTTCCCGGCTGCAAAACCTGAATACCCAACAAAACTTGAACTTTCCAAGCATCTGCAACTTCGCCCAAATCTCCGGGATAGATAAATTTCCAATTGATTCGCTCCTCTCGATAAATTTGCAATTTCATAAAGGCTAAACAACGTTCAAAACGTCCTTTAGGGATGGGTTGACCTGTCCGTTCTGCGGTTTCTTGCAGCAGTCGCATATAAGCGGCTTCTGTCATAGGTTCAATTTCCAAATTGCTCAAAATTCCCGGCAAATCGTAGGTCTTAAATCGGTCTGCTTCGTTTCGCTCGGTGAGGTCGTACAAACCACACTGAAGAGAACTCGAACCTCGAAAACTGCAAGCATCTTCGGCAATGGGATTTCCAGTTTTTTGTTTCGATAACTCCTGCCATTCTATTGTCCATTTCTTGACGCAACCTCTCACCCTTCCCAAACTGGTGTCAAAGACTTGTTCGCAATCTTTCTTAAATGCTTTATGACTTTCTGCAAATTCCCGTTTGATGGTTTCGTGAGCTAATCCTTGACTGCTGCTGAGCAAAACTGACTGCACCCCGGCCCACCGTTTGTAATAGCCTCGGAAATCATTGATTTTGCGGTAGTTATCGCGGATTTGAGCGTGGAAGTTAGGACGATCGTAAATACCATCTGCTACTAGCGGTTCATCCTTGTCTTCAAATAGTCTTGCTACTAAAAAGTTAGGTGTGAGAGCATAAGCTGTAAACTGATTAAATGCTATCTTTTTACCATCTTTTTCGTGACTGTCATGGCGTCCCAGCCGTCCCAGTCGCTGAATGAAACTGCCTGCATCCGCAGATTCAAAAATTAAGAAATTAATTTTGAAGTCAACGCCGACATCAATGGTGCTAGTTCCCAAAATTAAGTCGGCTTCGAGCGATCGCTCTTTATCTCCTTTCCCCGTCAAACTGGTGTTTTCCTCAACTCTGAGAGTATGCAAGAATTCCTTAAATCTGGGAGTTAGACGCTTGACGGCTGCAATTGAATTGAGAATAATCGCTCCTTTACTACCCGGATGCTGCCGAAAATAATCTTCGATTAAATTGCGATTTTCCCAAAGCCAAGTTTCGGTAGCTTGATAGGTAGGTTCCAGAGAAATGAAAGTTAAAGAAATTGCTCGCGATACTTGCCGCCATCCCTCTGCTTGTAATTCAAGATTTTGGCTTGCTGTATCTGGAAACCGATATTTGTTCTCTGTCAGCGGATCAATGATCTTCGGTTGAAAACCAGCTTTCTGTAAAAGCTGAATTAATTGTTCATCTGGTGTTGCTGACAGAAATAGATACTTTTTGCGGCCGTTGGTGTGCTTAATCAACAGCATGGTGTTGATAACGCTGGCAATTTGCGGAGCAGTGAAAACGTGAAATTCATCGAAAATGAATAACTTGAATCTAGTATCGATCGGACTCCACAGCTTATTCGGACTATCTTTGGGAGTTAAATAAGCATGGCGGTGGAGGTAGTGAAAAATGTCAGGATTAGTAAGAATTATTTCAGATTGCTGAGTGCGAGTGGCGATCGCCTCCCACTTTTTGATGTTTTCACTTTCGGCGTAAATTTCTAACTCCGGGCCACTCAGTCTCGAAACTCGCAAGTCATCAACGAGTTTAAACAACTCCAGGTATTGCTTAATTTGGATTTCTTGGTCGCGAGCTAGTTCATTTGTTGGGTACAGTCCAATGACATTGTAATACCCTTGGAGTATTCCTTGGAGAAGTGTTTCTAGATAAGCCGCCAAGCTTTTACCGTCGCCGGTCATCGCGGTATTGATAATGACATCAATATTCGGATCGCGAATTGCCTTTAAAGTTTCGAGTTGATGCCAAGAGAGTTTCCAATTTTCCGGTAATTTGACTCCCTTGGGAATTTCCGCAGCGGGACAGGAGTAAACGGATTTGAGAGTAATTTGGTAATCGGACATATGCTGAATCTGTGTCCGTAGAAACTGGATATTTCCCATATTGACACCGACAATAGAGATAATCAAGCCTGTACAAGAAGAAAGTGTCCGTATATTTATGAGTCGCAAAGGTCAATCGATCACCCTATCGGTTTCTGAACGAGATAAAGCCCAGTTGGAAGCCTTGGCCCAAGAATTCGGGAAGACGTGGGGCGATCGCCCGAACATATCCAAACTGATAGAAGCGATCGCCCGCCGCCAACTGACGATCGCCCCCAACCACGACTGGCCGGAAACGCGCATCCAAGCCCTAGACATCGCCCGACAGCAATTGCTTGACTTGGGCAAAATTGATGAAGCGCTGGCAATTGCCCAATTGTTGAGCGATCGCAGCGAACTGACCCTCCCTTTCCGGGCCCAAATCGATCAGTTTTTGAGCAACCCATTACCTGCTTGGCGGCAAAAAATCGATAATTTTATCCACAGACACCAACCATTTCGCCTTTCCTATCGAGATGCTGCTGATCGACTTTGGAGTTACACAGTCTTACACGCTCGGATTGTCCCTATTGAAAAGCGACAGTATTTAATGTGCCGCTGCGAAGAATCTGAGGGAAATCAAGACGTACCGGGACTCGAACACAACTGGACGCTGCTGCTCGATCGCATTGAAGATGCTGCGGTGATGTCGGTCGATCAAACATGGTTGCCCGATTTAGAGCGAATATCCGTAGAGTTTCACTTATTTGGCAGGCTTGCCTTTAACTACAGACGAAAGCAAGGCGATGTGGAAGTCAGCGACTTAGAAGGCGATCCGCCAATGAGACGAGTCACCCGTCCGATTTTCAATACCTTCTGGTTTTTCCGCGAAATTGCCCCCTATTGGGAAGATTGCGCGATCGCCTCTCCAGACAGCGTGCGCGATCGATTCCAACAAAAATTGATCGCCCTCTGCCGCCAGTACAACCTGGAAATCCGCGATTAGATCAAAAAAAAAGCAGCCTGTAAAGGCTGCTTTGACAAATAAACCGTTGTTGAGTTAGAGGAGAAAACTTTAAATCGAATTCAAATTACCGCTGTTTCCACTCCTGCCTGAGTTTCCACTATTTTCATCTACCGCTGACTCACCTTGCCTTCAGAACAAAACTTCAAATCCCGATTAGAATGCTGCTGAAAGTTCGTTGACTACTTGGACTCGGCCTCGGAGCACCGCCCGCAACAAGCGGTTGACACAGCCTCTGTCTTCGTCATTCAGAGAGTCGTCGAAGGTGGCGGCCATCAAACCGTAGCGATCCGCCAGAGTCAAAACGCCTGTATCCGTTACAGAAGCGAGGATTTCAGAGATAGCGCCGGGGAGGAGTTGTACGGGGTGCATGGCAGTGCGGTTGAATTCGATATATTTATCATCTTCTGGTTTCCTCAAAATATCAGTGATATTAATAAGGGCGCGAAGGTGATTGTCAGGGGTCAAAGCAAGTGATCCGAGTAGAGTCAAGTTGTGACTTCGGTCACAGGGCGATCGCCCGACAGCTTAAAACCCACCTCTGGCAGATGCGCCCATACCAGCGGAATTTATACATTGGGTATGATTTCTAAATGAGTTCCACCCTTAGCCCCGTAATGAAAATGCTTGATTTTCTCAATCCCATCTTGGGCCGCAAGCCCGATCGCATCAAAGCCAATGTGGAAATCTATACTTGGCAAACCTGTCCCTACTGCATCCGCGCCAAAACTTTGCTGTGGTGGAAAGGCGTAAATTTCACGGAATATAAAATTGATGGCGACGAAGCGGCTAGAAAGGCAATGGCCGATCGCGCTAACGGACGCCGCAGCGTACCCCAAATTTTCATTAATAAGCAACACGTAGGCGGCTGCGATGACATTCACAAACTCGATGCAGATGGAGAGTTAGATTCGCTGCTAGCTCAACCAGCAGTTTAAACTGAGATATTGCAGCCTTCCCAAGAACAGGCAAGATGCCTGTTCCACAAAGTGTGAATTTTCTGCTTGTGGGGAGTAGGGGTTGGGCCGAAGAGCCCGCCCCCGAAAGGCTTATTGACAAAAGTCTTGACTACAAATCTTTGGCAAATTTACCTAAATTATCTTGCCGCCATTTAGCATCCGATCGCCTGTCTGTTTGCAATTCTAAGACGCGAATCCCGCTATTTGGCAGCAAATTTAATTTTTCTTTGAACAGTTCCCAATCCTCAATTACCTCGTGTTCCACGCCATAAGTTGCACACAACTGAGCAAAATTTATCTGCTGTGGCGTGGCAAAAAACTCTTCAAAGGGCGGGTCAAATTTGGCAACTGGCAACATTTCAAAAATTCCCCCGCCGTTGTTATTAATTAATATGATTGTCAGATGACCAACAAATTTATTTTTAATTAAAAAACCGTTTGTATCATGCAAAAGTGTTAAATCCCCTGTTAGCATGATGCTGCTTTGATTGCGGTGAGCAACTCCCAACGCTGTTGATAATGTGCCGTCTATACCGTTAGCGCCGCGATTGAAAAACGGCTTTATTTCTAAGTTGTTCGGCTTCCAGAAAAACTCTACATCTCTGACGGGCATACTGTTGGCAATAAATATCGGTGTTGCTGGTGGCAAAATTTGGGAAAGCAGCCAGGAAACTTTGGGCTCGATTATGTGGTTAATTGTTGCTATTTTTTGGTCTATTGTTTGTCTGACTTGGATTTCGGTGTTGTGCCAAAGTTGGAGGTATTCGTTTGAGGGAGAGGTTTGAACCCCCCCTAACCCCCCCTTGCTAAGGGGGGGGACTGGAGTTGATTTGTCCTTGTTTAGGGGGGGGATTTGAGTTGATTCCCCCTTGTTTAGGGGGGGGATTTGAGGGGGGATATTAGTGGTAGCAGGGGCTCGATCCCCCCCTAACCCCCCCTTAATAAGGGGGGGGACAAGAGTTGACTCGCCTTTGTTCAGGGAGGGGACTTGAGTTAATATAGTTGCGAGATTAGTTGCGAGATTTTCTACGGAGGTTCGCAGGTGAATTGTTTGGCCGTGTAGGGGATCGAAATTGTGGTGGCTGGGGTCGATTATGTAGCGTTTTGGTTGGGTTTTGTCTAGCCAGTTTCGCAGTTCTTTGCTTGTGGGTAAGTCTCCGATTTGAATGGCGATTTCTGGGGTTAATTTATCTGCTAGTTCGCGGTTTCGCAGGATTAAATCGTAGGTGGAAATTAGATGGGGGTTTAGTTGGGCGTAGTTTCTGACTGGGGATAGTCCTTCTGCTAAAACTGGCCAGTTTAAGGATTTGGAAATTTGGCCGATCGCACTACAGTATTTTTCGGAAAATTGAGGCTGTGCAACGCCTGCAATAATTATGCCTTTGCTGCACTTTTGCCATTGTTGCATGGTACTTTCTTCTCCCCCCCTTAACAAGGGGGGGCTGGGGGGGGTAGAGCTTTCTCCTGCGAAAATGGGTTCTAATCCTGCAAAGAAATGTTCGGGATTGAATTGTGTTTCTAAAGCTTCTACAGCTATGTCTGGAACGGGTACCAGCGGGTCACGAAAGGGGATGTTGAGGTGGACGGGGCCGGGTGTTGGAAATTGCGATCGCTCCCAAGCATACACGATCGTCTGCCGCAGATAGTCTAGCATTCCTCTGGATGCAGAAGGTATCGCTAATTCGGCTTGCCAGTTCGGGTAATTGCCGTATATTTTCACTTGATCGATCGCTTGTCCGGCGTGACAGTCCCGCAGTTCGGGAGGTCGATCGGCTGTGAATATTAGCAGCGGAATTCGACTTTCTCTGGCTTCTATTATCGCAGGATAAAAGTTAGCGGCGGCGGTTCCTGATGTACAAATTAGTGCTGTTGGTAAACCGGATTTTTTGGCAATTCCTAATGCAAAAAAGCTGGCTGAACGTTCGTCAAGTATGGGAATAGTTTCTATTTTGTTGTTCAGGGCAAAGGCAATTGTTAGCGGTGCCGATCGCGAACCGGGACAAATCACGGCGGTAGTTAATCCCAACCGCTGCAATGTCTCTGCTAATATTGAAGACCAGAGAGTGTTTGTGTTGCGAAAATCAATCATTTTTCTAATATATTGCTAAACTAAAGCATTTAAAAGTGCTTGTAATTTGAGCTGAATTTCTGCTAGTTCTTTTTCGGGTTCGGAACCCGCCACAATACCAGCACCAGCATACAGTATAGCCCGATCGCCATCGATTAAAGCCGAGCGAATGCCGACGGCAAATTCGCCGTTGCCGGTGCGATCGATCCAGCCGAGGGGTGCTGCGTACAAAGAGCGATCGCAGCTTTCGCAGCCGCGAATTTGCTGTAGGGCAATATCTCTCGGTACGCCCGCCACCGCTGGCGTTGGATGCAGTTGGGATAAAATCTTTAATAAATGAATATCACGGGGAATTCTAGCCCTTATGGGTGTCCACAAATGCTGAATGTTTGACAGTTGCAGCAGCCTGGGAACCGGGGAAAAGTCGGGATTGATACCGAGACTCGACAGGCGATCGACTATAAAATCAATTACAACTCGGTGTTCTCGAATATCCTTTTCGCTGTTGAGTAAACCTTTGCCTAAATTCGCATCTTCCGCTTCATTTTTCCCCCTCGGTGCCGAACCAGCTAAGGCATCTGTTACTAATTCATTTTTGTGAATGCTGATTAAGCGTTCTGGACTGGCACCGATAAAGTTTTGACCTTGGCCGTTACTGGTGGAAAATACGTAGCAACCGGGATAAGTAAGGCGCAAGTTATTTAACGAATCTATTAAACTGAAAGGGGTTTGGGAAATGACATTTATTGCTTGGGACAAAACAATTTTACTGAAATATTGAGACTTGATAAATTCTAAAGCCGACTTTACAGACGTTTTAAATTGAGTGGCATCGTTCACAGGGATTTGTTTTAAAAATATCGAACTGTTTCTAATAGAAGTTATTTTGCTGTAAGAAATCGACGCAATTTTATCGAAATTTTGCCAAATATTATCCGTAATAATCTTAATATTTAAATCTCGGTGAATGATGGCATTTGCAACAATGATGCAGCTATCTTTCAGGCGAGTAATCTGCCATTTTGGTAAAAATACGGTGCCAGGGGGAAAGTAAGAATTGGTGGCGACATTCTCATCGAAAAAAGCAAAGCTACAAAAAAAGTGCGGCCCGCTGAAGGGCAAGCGTTCTGTACCGATGGTAATTGTTCGGGCAAGACAAGATTGAATAAAATTTTGAGCGAGGGTAAATCGATCGCTTCCGGCTACTGTTAAATGGATGGCCGAATCTAGGGCGGCGATCGCAAAACTGTTGCCGGAAATCGGGTCTCTTTTTTCAAAGTAAAAGTGCCGCTGGCAAGGTTCGGAAATCTCTTGAAGTACAACTAGCGGATCGACGGGGGCAATCTCCTGAGAAATACTAACTATTTTTGTTTGATCTTTTTCGGTTAAAGACTGCTGGCAATCTAACAGAAACTGATGCAGTTGATTGCGGTCTTGTAAAAGATTAGCGCGGTGCGGTATTACTGTCATGAAAGCGAGAATAGCAGATTTGTCAGAAAGAGTGCGGTTTTGTCCCGCTAGAACCCCTATTTCGATCTAAGCACGGGAGGGCGATCGCAAAACATGACCTTTCGAGTTTCCCGGAAAGTTTGGGCTCAGCGGGGGGCAAAAAACAGACGATCGTCTTCGTTGGCGTAGCCCCCGTAGGGGCGGGCTTTCCTTCGGATCGCAACGCTTTCGCCAAGGCGCGATCAATCGAAACATTTAGACATAAAACTTTAAGATTGAGCGACTCAATTTCGACTCTCATGCGATCGACCCCGCAGAGGTTTGCAGACGGGCATTACCGGGCGCGCGATCGCCCGCAAAGCCTCTCAAGGGATGCCCGCCGCGCACTCAACCAGATACAGAGTAGAGTTTCTTCACCAATAAAATTGTAAAATTACTACGCTGCTATCAATTGCATCAAGTTTGTGTAATGACAACAAAGTTAATTGAACGTTCAAATAGTAAATTGTGGCTGGCGGCAATCAAGCCACCTATGTACAGCGTTGCGGTGATTCCTATTTCAGTAGGAACAGCCGTTGCTTTTGCCGAAACTCAAACGATTAATTCCTCAATTTTTTCGACATTTTTAATGTCAGCCATTTTGATTATAGCATGGCTGAATCTCAGCAATGATGTATTTGACTCGGAAACAGGCATCGATAAAAACAAAGCGCATTCCCTAGTTAACTTAACCGGAAATAAAGCTTTAATTTTCGGGCTAGCCAATCTGTTTTTAGCAGTCGGAGTGTCTGGAATCTGCGCCATAAGCTGGTGGCAAAAAGACCCAACAGTAATTTTGCTAGTAGTTTTGTGCTGTGCTCTCGGCTACACTTATCAAGGGCCTCCGTTTCGTCTTGGCTATCAGGGTTTGGGGGAAATAATCTGCTTTTTCACCTTTGGGCCGCTAGCCTTCGCCGCTGCTTATTACAGTCAAACTCAAACTTGGTCTGCTACTAATTTGGCGGCTTCGGTTATCGTGGGAATTACTACGAGTATCATCTTATTTTGTTCCCACTTTCATCAAATTGCGGATGATTTGGCTGCGGGTAAAAAATCGCCAATTGTGCGACTCGGTACGAAAAAAGGTGCCCAGTTGTTGCAGTGGTTGTGCGGCAGCGTTTATGCTTTGACTGTGCTATTTGTGGCTTTGGGAATGTTCCCAATTTGGACGCTGTTGATTTTTGGGAGTTTGCCATTTGCGATCGACCTTTGCCGCCATGTCACAGACTATCACGACCAACCTGTTCATGTCAGCAACTCTAAGTTTATCGCAGTTACGCTGCATTTTTCGAGCGGATTGCTGCTGGCGTTGGGCTTTGGTTTGTAGATCGGGCGATCGAGAATTCCGGTAAACTGGAGGTATGGTTTGCTAAGTTGAAGGAGTTGGTGGAGTTGGCAGAGTTGGGCGACTTCTCAAAATCTTCTTTAATTTAGCAATCCGTACCTCACATTGAATCGTAAAAAAGGAGAATCAAAGCATGAGTACGCAAGTAGAAATTGACAAAATCCTCAGCCTAGAAGAAATTTTTAGCCTATATCCTGATGAGTGGGTACTCATCGTCAATCCTGAATTAGATGAAGAATTAAACGTAATTCGGGGTCAAGTTTTAGCCCATGCAACAGAACGCGATGAAATTTACAGTAAGCTTTCATTAAGGAATGGAAAATCTGTAGCCATAGAATATACTGGATCGATACCTGACAACATAGCAGTGATGTTGTAACGAAAATGCCAGCTTATCAGAAAGTTTACCGTTTGTTGCGTTATGGCCAAAATTTGCTAGCCGTGCAAGCGACTGTTGGCAGTAGAGAAGGGGGCGATTTTGTGCGGGTGCGTTTATTGGTAGATACGGGATCTAGCTTCACAATATTGCCAGTTCAAGTATTACAAAATCTGGGTTATGATACGCGCAATCCTTTACGCAGGCAAGAATTAGTTACAGGTCAAGGAAGAATCTATGTTCCTGTAATTAATGTATCTTGGTTTAATTGCGTGGGTCAACTAATAGAAAGTTTTGAGATAGTTGCCCACGATATACCGCCAAATATCCGCATAGACGGTCTTCTTGGTATGGACTTTCTCACTCGTTTTCAGGCAGTCATCTCTGTTGGCAATGCGGAAATTAGATTGCAGTAAATACGGCAATTATAGTAAGACTTGTATATGGATAGATTTAAAAAATATCAATTTCACTATTCCTTAACTGGCAACAGAAATCACCCAATAATTTTATTCCTCCACGGATTCACCTGCGATGGTCAAGACTTTAATCCCATCATTTCCTTACTATCTCAAAATTATTGCTGTCTAGCAGTTGACCTTCCCGGTCACGGAAAAACTAGAGTAATCGGCGAGGAAAGTTGCTACAATATATCAAATACAGCCGAAGCATTGATACAGTTATTAGATGATTTACAAATAGACAAATGTTTGTTGTTGGGCTATTCAATGGGCGGGCGATTGGCACTTTACATGACATTACATTTTCCAGAAAGATTCGAGAAAGTAGTGTTAGAGTCAGCTTCTCCGGGATTGAAGACAGAAAAAGAGCGATCGCACCGCCTGCAAGCCGATTTACAGCTAGCACAAAAGCTGGAAAAGAGCAACATTAAAGATTTTTTATTAAACTGGTACGATATCCCTTTATTCAAATCTTTAAAAAACTCTCCCAACTTCGACAAACTCATAGAAACCCGCTTAGCAAACAATCCCTTAGAATTAGCCAAATCCCTCCGCAACATGGGAACCGGCAACCAGCCCTCTCTCTGGGAAAAACTCGCACAAAATCAAATTCCCATCCTCTTGCTAGCGGGAGAATATGATGATAAATTTACAACTATCAATACCGAAATTGCCAGCTTGTGTCCGGCCGCCCTTCTGGAAATTGTACCAAAAGCTGGTCACAATATCCATTTTGAAAATCTTGATAAGTTTGGATCAGTTGTGAGACAATTTTATGATTAACTAAAAAACAAATGCTTTATCAATTCGAGTTTCGCACTTATCAGCGAAAATTTAAGCGCCCCTTGCGAACAAGTCACGGCATCTGGGATATTCGATCGGGAATTATCCTGCGACTTTTTGGCGAAAATAATCAAATTGGTTGGGGAGAAATTGCCCCTTTGAGTTGGTTTGGTTCCGAAAGTTTTGAGCAAGCTTTAGATTTTTGTAACTCGTTGTCAGGTAATATTTCATCAGAGATGATTTTTGCTATTTCCGGTGAATTGCCGGCTTGTCAATTTGGCTTTGAGTCAGCACTATCAAACTCTCGATCCCCCCTAAACAAGGGCGGGCACGGGGGCACCGCCCCTACTAAGGGGGGGACAAGAAATATTCTCAAAGTCCCCCTTATTAAGGGGGATTTAGGGGGATCTAGACTTCGCCTAAAATCGACATTGATTGCGGGTTCAGTCTTAAGAAGTCACCAATCGAGAAAGGGGGGGAGAAATATTCTCAAAGTCCCCCTTATTAAGGGGGATTTAGGGGGATCTAGACTTCGCCTAAAATGGACATTGATTGCGGGTTCAGTCTTAAGAAGTCACCAATCGAAAGAGGTTGGGAATGAGGAAGAAAAAAATCGGTTCAGCGGTTTATTGCCAGCAGGTGAAACAGCTTTGCAGGTTTTGCAAGTGCTTTGGTTAGAGGGATATCGGACGTTTAAATGGAAAATTGGGGTTGCTGCAATTGAACAAGAATTAAATATTTTTCAGCAGCTAATCGAAGCAATGCACAATTTGTGCGATCGAGAATCGGCATTTTTGCGGTTAGATGCCAACGGGGGACTCAGTTACTCGCAGGCTAAAACATGGCTGGAAGCTTGCGACAAGGTAAAAGCAACTCCCGACTTTTCCGCAGACATTGAATTTTTGGAACAGCCGCTGCCAGTAACACAGTTTCAGGAAATGGTAGAATTGAATGCTATTTATGCAACTCCGATCGCCCTTGATGAATCTGCCGCCAACCTCGATCGCATCCAAGAGTGCTACAGCCAAGGCTGGCGGGGCATTTTCGTCATTAAACCTGCGATATGCGGTTCCCCATCCCAACTGCGAAAATTTTGTCAAACTCACAATATAGACGCTGTTTTCTCATCAGTATTTGAAACCGAAATCGGCCGACAAGCAGCATTAAATTTCGCAACACAATTGTCTTTAAATAAGAGAGCACTCGGCTTCGGCACCGATTCCTGGTTCGATGACAACCATTCGATTTTGGATTTTAGATTTTAGATTTTAGATTACTCCCACGACTAAATCAAACGGGTTAGGTAATTGTTTTGAATCGAGAAACTTGGTGAAAGCATCTATGGCAACAAATCTAACAGTAAATATTCGGGATATCGCGTCTGGCTTGCCTGATAATTGGCTTATCGGTTGTGACAGTCGCGAATTTTCCCGAATTGTCGATCGGCTATTTCAAGAAATCACCCAAAATTCCGCACAAAAAACACCCCCAAAAATTTGCCTCGCCGAACCAGAACCCGTGCAATTTCTGGCCAGTTTCACCGCCGCCCACGCCGCCAAATGCCCGATTTTTCTCTGCAATCCCAACTGGGTAAAACCAGAATGGCAACAAGTCTTTGATTTAGTCCAACCAGACTTAATTTGGGGACAATGCCCGCTTCCCAAAAATCCCCATATCCCAGTCCGCGAAGGCGGACTTCGTTTGTATAGCCGCGAATTCCATTCGCCCGAATTCTATTCGCCGACTAAAAACGGTTTTGATACAATCATGATTCCCACCGGCGGTTCTTCAGGAAAAATCCGTTTTGCCATCCACACTTGGGAAACACTAACCGCATCAGTACAAGGTTTTCAACAATATTTTCAAGTTGACAAAATCAACTCGTTCTGCGTTTTGCCATTATACCACGTCAGCGGTTTAATGCAATTCATGCGTTCCTTTACTACCGGAGGAAAACTGGCTATTCAGCCATTTAAAGAATTAGAAAATGGTAAAATATGTCAGATTGAGCCAGAAGAATTTTTCATTTCTTTAGTTCCAACTCAACTGCAACGGCTGCTGCAAAATCCAGATACAGCTAATTGGCTGGGACGCTTTCGTGCCGTACTTTTGGGCGGTGCTCCCGCTTGGTCGGAACTTTTAGAAACAGCTAGAAACTATCAAATCAAATTAGCCCCAAGTTACGGCATGACAGAAACCGCCTCGCAAATTGCTACACTAAAACCCCAAGATTTTCTCGCTGGCAATAACAGTTCAGGTAAGATTTTACCGCACGCTAAAATAACTATTCGCAGTGCCAATGGCGAGATTTTGTGCGATAATCAAATCGGAAATATTGTGGTAAATGCTAAATCTTTGGCGTTGGGTTATTATCCTAAAAATTTTACCGATCGCCAATACTTCCAATTAGACGATTTGGGATTTTTTGATAAAAATAACTGCTTAAATATCGTCGGACGCAGCAGCGACAAAATTATAACAGGCGGAGAAAATGTATTTCCGGCGGAAGTTGAAGCCGTTGTGCGATCGACTAATTTAGTTGCGGACATTGCTGTAATTGGCTTGCCAGACAAAGATTGGGGTCAAGTCGTTACAGCTATCTACGTTCCCGCTAATTCCGAAGTTACTGTCAAAAATCTGCAAGCGGCAATAGAAGATAAGTTGAGCAAGTTTAAGCGACCGAAATATTGGGTAATCGTCGAACAATTGCCGCGCAATTCTCAAGGCAAAGTTAATCGAGAACAATTGCAAGAAATTGCGATAAAATATCAATAATTATTAGGCGATCGCAATCAATGCAGAAGGCAAAATTTCTCATGCTTATTTCCGACTCCTAACAACAGTCAACAGTCAACAGTCAACAGTCAACAGTCAACAGTCAACTGTCAACAGTCAACAGTCAACAGTCAACAGTCAACTGACTAATTACGACAAACCTAATAGCCTTCTCGTCCTCTCCGCTTCTTGCCTTTGAAAATCCATAAACTTTAACATTCGGTAAAGTACCTCTATTTGCCGCAACTTAATACCTGCTTGCTGCGCCACCCGTATCGGATTACCAAAAATCGCCTCAACTTCCAGGGGCCGCGATTCATCATAATCGATTTTCATGCTGGTGCGGTAAGGCTTCATTTTCTCAGTGTAGTCGAGCATATGTGGGATAAAGTCATCGGGAATAATGCGATCGCAACTTTTGGCTGCCGCTACCACTTCCCCCATGATTTCCTTAACTAAAATCAGAGTATCGGGATTAGCCATCAGTTCGTCAGTTCTCGCATCCAACACTACAGACAGCCCGTTATAAGGAATATTCCAAACCAGCTTTTTCCACCTTGACAATAGCAAATCTTCGCTCATTTTAATAGGAATATGAGCACGTTTAAAATCCTTAGCAATTTGGTGCAATCTATCAGTAATACCGATTGCTTTGTAGTCTTGGGCATATTCTCCCAGCGTGATAGTGCCGTAATCTAGGTGGAAGATATGACCGGGCCCAACTTTATAAGAGCAGAGAAAACACAGCCCGCCAAGCACTCGTTCTGCACCCACAATTTTAGCTACTTCCGGTTCGGCATTCAATCCGTTTTGCAAAACTAAAACCGCGCCGTTATCCTTTAATAAATGAGGCAAAATTTTGGGCAATAAGTGATTTTGAGTTGTTTTCAGCGCTACAATTACTACGTCGCACTTAGGCATTTTGTGCGCGTCGTGGTAGGCGCGGACGTGGGGGAGGGTGAAGTCGCCTTCGGGAGACTCGACAATCAAACCGTGTTTTTTGACATGATCGTAATCGCTGCGTAGCAAAAAATTGACTTCTAAACCTGCTTGTTGCAGTCTAGCACCGTAGAATCCGCCTAAAGCTCCCGTGCCCACAATGGCATAATTGCGATTTGACATACTATCAAAAAGTCAGAAATAATATCAACAAAACAGAAATTTAACTGTCATACCCTGCTATTATTTAAAGATAAAACTAATCTGAAATATCAATCTCAAATTTCCTCATCCACTGCATCAAGTCTTCAGATAGCTGTTTTCGAGTTCGGCTAACGGCATCGATGCAGACGTGCTTAGTCAGAGCTTTAGCAGCGCTTCTTCCTGCAACTTCCTGAGAAAATACTTGATAGGCAATTTCAAATTCATCGCCAGTAACTTGTTTGGGCGTCAATTGAATTATCAGCCGATCGCCCGCAAACATTGGGCGATAAAAATCTACACTAGCATGAATTATGGGAAAGGCAACCTCGGAATTGCTAAAAAATGCTTTGAGATTGATTCCCGATGCTGCTAGAGATGCCTCGTAAGCTTCGTGGCACATCGCCAAAACGTTAGCAAAGTAAACGACTCCAGCAGCATCGGTATCTTGAAAGTGAACAGTGCGGGTGTAAGTGAAAGGCATTTGAGGTAGTAGCTGGCGATCGCACATTGGATCGCAATTTTACCAACCATCATATCCGTAAACCCGCACTTTTGGAGAAGTTATTAGCTAAGTAAGTAGGCGCTAATTTTTTATATTGTAAAACTCGCCCTCCTCACTCCTTCCCCTGATTTCTTAACCTTTGTTCTTAATCAACATCACGTCTATAATCTTGAGGGCAATATCTTCGGAAAGCCCCAATGCACTGTAAAGATCGTTCAAAAGTTGTTCTTCTTCTTCTGAAACCTCGCCATCTGCTAAAGCGATATCAGTTGTTACAGCAAAAACGGTTTCTTTAAGTTCGTCGGGAAGCGTTGCCAAAGCCGCATTAAACAGTACCTCAACTCCTTGCCGTTGCAGAATCATCAGCAGGCGATCGAGCATTTTTCTCATTACGTCATCGGGATAACTGCGGAACAGTTGCATCCGAGATAGCGTCATGCTAATCGCTTTACTTTCGCTGTCATTGATGTAACCGTCTGCTGCTACTGCAATTAGCGCGATCGCCGCAAATGCTTCGGCAGGCCCTAACGTTACGTCCGTTTCTTGGCGAGTCTGCGATACTTTATCAAATAAACCCATGATATTTTCCTCTTTATTTAGTGGTGGATTTAGGGAGTCAGGATGGGTTCTGGCTCTGGAGGTTTCTTTGGAGATTTTGATAATTATATCAAATTTTGTTAGTTATTTATTATCAATAAAATTATGAAAAAATTAAGAATTTTTATTTCGCCCTTCGGCGCTGCAATGGCGGGTTTATTCAGATCCTGAATTGCCTTCCCATATTTCAGGTAAAACTGACATCTTCTACCCTTCTCAAGAACAGGCTTTTCGGCCTGTTCCACAAAGAGTGAATTTTATTGTGGAACAGGCCGAAAAGCCTGTTCATAAAAAACTTATTGAGAATGGTGTAACATCTCGGCTAAAACCCGCCCTCCCAGCGCAGACGATCTACTTGTGAAAAATGGCTAAATCTGCTTTCAGGAAATCAACAAACTGCCGCGCAGTCCTGCCCGATCGCCCATTGCGACGAGTTGCCCATTCTTTAGCGCGGTGTTCCAAATCATCGGGAGCGAGTTTGATTCCAGCGAGTTCTGCCAGATGTCGGACTATAGTTAAATAAGTGTTTTGATCTGCCGGTTCAAAAGTTAAAGTCAAGCCAAATCGATCGCTAAATGAAAGTTTTTCCTGCACAGTATCCCAAGCGTGAACTTCATCTCCGTCGCTGGGACGAGGCCTGTCGTCAAAAAACTCTCGAATTAAATGCCGCCTGTTAGATGTGGCGTAAACTACCACATTTTGAGAGCGAGCAGTGACATTCCCCTCCAAAACAACTTTCAGAGCTTTAAAAGCATCGTCATCTTCTTCAAAGGAAAGGTCGTCCACAAAAATAATAAACTTTTGAGGAACTCCCCGCAACTGCTCGACAATTAGCGGCAAATCTTGCAAATCCGATTTAGATACTTCAATCAAGCGCAGATTGCGACATCCAAATTCATTTAACAGCGACTTCACCAAAGAAGACTTGCCCGAACCGCGGCTTCCGTACAGCAAAACGTGCAAAGCCGGATAACCAGCAAGCAAAAACTCCGTATTTTTCACCAGAGCATCCCGCTGCCAATCGCAGCAAACCAACTCTTTTAAAGTGATGCCATCGGGATGCGAAATAGTCGCCAACTGCCCTTCCCGCCACGCAAAAGCGCGATATTCGGCAAACAAACCCGTGCCAAACTGTCGGTAATAAGCTGCCAAAGATTCCGTAGCGCTCGACCATTTTTCCAGTTTTCCGTGCAGCGGCAAATCTCCCTGTTCTGCTACACTTTCTGAATGCCAAATCGGAGGCACTGCGTCAAGTTGACCCGCTACCCGCACCCACTTGCTCAACTGTTCGCTGCTGCATTCGTAAATATTTTGCAGCACTTCTAAATCATGTCGGGCGGCCTCCACCAAAGCGGGGGGCAAACTTGCAAAATCTGTTTGCTGTGCTCGGCGTGAAAAGGGGTTTTCGTTTTTGAGAATTTCGGAAATCAAAGAATCTTTCCAGCTTAAATTTTTAGCAGCCTGAAGTTTGAACCAGTTCCCGTAAGCTATCTGACATTCCAAACCGCTGACTTCGCTGTGGTGAAGGGCTTGCAGCAAATCGAGAAAAGCTTGGCCGGCGGGGCTTTTGAGAACCGATTGATACAGCAGCAGGGATGCTGCGAGGCGCTGGAGGTAACGGATTTGGGCGATCGCACCAGAAGTTAGGGCTGACATAATGGCAATTGTATAACAGTTAGATATCCTGACTGGCTTTAATAAATTTTCTAACAATTCGTGACACTCATTGCAGGCCGCGCTGTATAAATTTAGATGCACTTGTGAAATCGGGAGGATTAAAAATGAATTTAGGTACAGCAGCGGCGATCGGCTACGGCATTTTAACACTGGTTGGCGGCATCATGGGTTATATCAAGGCCAAAAGCCAAGCCTCGCTCATTTCGGGCTTGATTAGCGGTTCGCTGCTAATTTTTGCCGGCACCGCGCAGCTTATGGGACAAAGTTGGGGTTTAACATTAGCAGCAGTCATCTCGGCTGTTTTAGTAATAGTCTTTATTTTACGGCTTGTAAAAACTCGCAAATTCATGCCGGCCGGAATGCTGATTCTAGCTAGTTTGGCATCTTTGGGCGCGATCGTTTACGAAATCAGCGGTCAATATCAATAATTTGTTGACTGTTGACTGTTGACTGTTGACTGTTGACTGTTGACTGTTTTTAGTGGTCAGTGGTTATTTGTTAATTGTTAGTTGTTCGTTCTAATAACCAATAACCAATAACTACTAACCAATAACCAGTGACCAATAACTAATGACTAATGACTAATAACTAATGACTAATGACTAATGACTAATGACTAATAACTAATGACTAATGACTAATGACTAATGACTGCATCAATATACTCCTGAACTTCCCTGAGTTGCTGCCGCTGGTATTCGATCCAATCTTTTTCCGCCGCTCGCTGTTCCGGCGTCTCTTGCTGATACCGCGCCTGCTTCTCTAAAAAATCATTGTAGAACTTTATCGCTTTTTCAACTGTGTGAGTTGCCAGTTTCATGCGCTCCTCAAAAATGGCTACAATCAAACTATCCATGATTGACCCAATCACTTTACAGGAATCTTCAAAATCGACCAAACTGATTCCCATCTTGCTTTTATGAACCAGAGCTTCTACAGGGGCTTTCAGCGTTTCTTTAAAAGTCTTCACAGAAGAGCCAGGTAAATATTTCAGAGGTTCCGTAAACTTCGACACAATCTCGCCGCCTATTGATTGCAGTCTCTCTCTAAATCTCGATTGACTGTTGAGATCGAAGCATTCAATATAAAATTCAATTTTTTCTATATCAATAGATTGTAATTCTTTAAAAATCAAATGGAGTTCATTCTCCATAATTAAAATCACTCGCTCTGCCTGGTAATCAACTTCATTCCGTAACTCTTTGTGCAAATTATCTTTTTCAAAAAAACCGAGAGTATCTCTTTGAAATATTTGATGGTTTTTATCCCACAAAAACCACTGATTTTTTAACTTGGTAGCCTTGTCGCTCCACGATTTGCGAACTTTAAAAACAGCATCATATTGGCCCTGTTTTCCTAAACTGCGAATTCTCACATCGCATCCGCTTAGTTCGCCAATTTGCTCCCAGACATCAACAGGAGATGCTCCAGCAATTCTCGGCTTGCTATTCCAGACATCCTCAGCGTGAGATACATCTTTGAAACATACCTGAAGTAGCCCCTTGAGTCTGAGGGCTGATTGCTTGATTTCCTGAATACAAGGTTCCACATCTAAGCTGAGTTGGGTAGCTGACTGTTTGATCTCTAGGGATTGATGTTCGTCGGCCAGCAATCGATCGCTAAACTGGGTAAGAGCCTGGAATACCTTGAGATACTCATTCATTTCCTTTGATGCCTCGTTTCCCTAAATAGCATACAATACAGAACATCTGCCTTTTTGAATACGAGCTAAGTCATACCATTTTAGATTTTAGATTAAAGAATTGAAGAATTGGGAATGACTGGTGACTATCGTGGTTTGGAGCTTGCCTACAGTTGCATTTTTTTTAAACTGGTGTCACAACATGGATTATATATTCACCCCTGCAACTCAGGCTCTACTTAATACTGGCAAACTGGTACAGCCTACTACCAAAACAGGAAAATTGCTCCCGGCAGCTAGAGATCCAGTGACAGGGGAGTTTGTGGAGCTTGCAAAAATCTTTTATCAATCAACAACTGGAACTAGCTCCTCGCGCGGAGTTCTAGAATTGCTCGCACAGTTAGCCGGAGGTGGCCCCATACAGCCGCTGGTAGCTCCTGTGTACGTGACAGTGGCGCCGTTGCAGGTTGCTCAAACTCATCAGGGGTTTCAAAAAACATACAGAATGCTTAACTGTCTGAAAATTAATTTGGCAGTGATGCAAGCAACTGCGGCAGTCATTGGTATTGGCGCTGTATCGAGCACAGTTTTGTCAGCAGTCAACCTCAACCAAGTATTAAAAATCAGAGAAGATGCAAAGCACCAGAAGCTAAAAATTAAAGACGGATTTATCGATCTCAGACACATCCTCAAAGATAGGGGAGTAGAGGTGATCCAGCAGATTTTTAAGGTGGCTCACGACTCTAATTTTGAAATGCACCGCCAGAAATGGGTTAACGGTTACGATATTTTTTCTAAGGCTGTCAAACGCTGTCAGTCAGCCCTGACAGTACCCGATCTTAAACTTCGGAATTCCGAAATTAATGGCGGGCGGGATATGCTGTTTGAGGCTTTAAAAATTTATGACAATCCCAGTTTGTTGGATGGGCTGTGTTCTGCCGGAAAGCTCAGGCAAATGGAATGTGTTTGGGCGATCGAGCAGGCGATCGGGGTCACGTTTCACTTGCAGCGGGCCTACGATATGGTGAGCGATCGCCTGCTGGAACTCCAATCAAAAATTTGTCAAGATATTCTAACTGTTGTTAAAGGATGTGAATCCGAACCCGAACTAGATTTTTTATTTCCCGAAGTTACTAGGATTCTGGGTCATGATTTAAGTGTAATAGAATTTTGGCAAAATGAGGTGGATTGGATGCAAACTTTGTCTCCAAAAGAGCAGCACCAGTTAGCTAGTTTAGATAAACTCACCGGCGATAGTTTAAAAAGCAGCGTGTACACTACATTCGCGGTATTAGCTGCCGAACCTTCACTTTATGAAACTTTAAAGCAAAAGTCTCACTTTCTCTCCTTGCGCGACCAGTTAACCTTCGCTGTGTCGCCGGAAATCCGCCGGAGATACGAATTTTATGTCAGCCAGCAGGCGATCGCTACTGGCTATCAAGGTTTAGCTGCCTCGAATTGGCAAGAAATATCCGATTTAACTGTCGCTAACCTCTACCACTTTTTTCAAATCCGAGAGGAGTCAACTGAAAATTCTCCAACTGAGGACGAATTAGAAACGCCTTATTGGCACTTTCCCCAAACCTTACAAAGCGAGCTGAATTACAGCAATTAAATGACCAATGACTAATTATATCATTTACGATCGAGCGATTAAAAGGGCGGGTTTTTGAGATTGTCAATTATTGGCAGATATTTTTCGTGAACCCGCCCCTACTGTATTATATCATGTCCGGTCAATTAACCATGATTCCTGTAGGGGCGGGTTCACCAAGATATTGAATAGAAACGGGAAAATCTGTAAACCCGCCCCGGCCTTTAATCGCGGTCAATCGATCGGACATGATATTAGGGGTAATCGACCGGAATTGATATTACACCAGTTCCTCAAAAGGATGCAACTGTAGGGAAATTCCCAACCATTATGCAGTAAGTCATTCCCATCTAAAATCTAAAATCTAAAATCTAAAATCTAAAATCTAAAATAATATTACCTCAACCACAACTTAATAGTATTGTCTTTAGAACCGCTAGCAATAGTTTTACCATCGGGACTAAAAGTCACCACATAAACTTCATCGGAATGTCCCGTCAAAGTATTCAGCAGTTCTCCGGTAGCAAAATCCCAAATTTTAATAGTTTTATCCTTGCTCCCGCTGGCAATAAACTGCCCGTCCGGGCTGATAGCAACCGAGACAATATCGTCATAATGTCCCTTGATAGAGCGAATTAAATCTCCGGTTTCGAGATTCCAGATTTTAATACTTTCATCGTAGGAACCGCTAACAATTGTCTTCCCGTCCGGGCTAACAGCCACCGACCTCACCGCGTCGCCGTGTCCCTCAAGAGTTTTGAGCAACCTCCCCGTTGCTACATCAACAACTGTAATTTTGTTATCCTTAGAAGCGCTAATCAAACTTTTTCCATCGGGAGTGAAAGCAACAGAATAAACAAAATCTGTATGGTCGGGCAAATTGTAAATCAAACGGCCAGTTGTTGCATCCGAAATCTTCGTGGTTTTGTCTCCGCTGGCACTAGCCACAAGCTGTCCGTCGGGGCTGAGGGCGACAGACCAAACAGAAGCAGTGTGGTCGAGACTACGAATCACTTGCCCTGTTTTCAAATCCCACAGCATGACTCGCCAAAAACCGGTTCCAGTCGCCAGTCTTGTACCGTTTGAGTCAAAAGCAACCGACCAAACGGTGGATGAATCTCCTGGAAAAGTGCGGATCGACTTGCCTGTAGCTAAATCCCAAATTTGGATGGTTTTGTCTTTAGAACCGCTGGCTAACATTAAGCCGTCTGGACTGAAAGCAACAGACCCAACTGCATCTGAATGCTGAGCGAAATTTTTGACTTTGGCGTTCTTCCAACGCAGACCTGCTTGGCACTGTTCTTGTAACTCCTGAGCGGACGAATAGGTGCTGGAAGTGTTGGCAATTGTTGGTATTTGGCTGATGCAGCCTTCATAATTGCTGGCTGTATAAAGAGCTTCAATTTGAGTGATCTGTTGGGATTCTTTCTGGACTCGCTGCTGCCATTCTTGCCACTTGAGATATCCGTAAACTCCGCCGATCGCAGCTAAGAGAGCCGCAATTGTTGCCCCAGCAAGATAAGGATTGAATTTGCGAGTTTCTTTGGGGACAATCGCTGCTGGGCTGGCGATCCTCTCCGTTGGCGTAGCCCCCGTAGGGGCGGGCTGCGCTAACGAGAAATCGGTTTTTCCGTTCAGATTTACCTGCGGGGATACCGCCGGACTTGCCTGCAATTCGAGGTGAGGGGCGCTACTCGGTGGTAGCCCATTGGGGTTGCGGTGTCCCTCCAAAACTGTGGTAATCGCCTTGTACAATTTAGCGAATAAAGATTTAGGAATGACTAATTCTTCGATTGTCGCGGCATCTTCGTCAGTAAGCCCTAAAACTTGCTGCAAGCGTTTTAACTCCTCGCGAGTTTCCAGAGAAAAAGGATATTCTTGCTGCATTGCTTCTTGCAGTGATTGTTCGTAGCGTTCGCCTTTTTCCCTGTATTTCCGGTAAGGGTTCAATACCTCATCTTCGATCGCCTCTGCTTCTTCTGGCAGCAATTCCAAACTGACGCGCAGTTCATCTAATATTCTCCGACCGACGACTGTAATATCACCCCGGCTGCTGCTGCGCCGATCGACTTCTTCGCGATATATTGTTAGCTTGGGAATCCGTGCCCGCGAGCGATCGCCAATTTTCCTCAAATCGGCTAAAGCTTCCGCCGCCGACTGGTACCTCTCCCGAAAATCATAGCGCACCATATTGTCCAAAACATCGGCCAGCGCTTGGGAACACACGGCTAAATGCCGCCAAACAATTTCGCCTTTATTAGAATTTTTCAAATCCCGCAGTTTCGGCAAATCGTAAGCCGGCAAACCCGTCATTGCTTGGATGCCAATCATTCCCAAAGCGTAGATATCGCTATTGAGTTGGGGGTTGTATTGAAATTGTTCGATCGGCATATATTCCAGCGTGCCAATCCGCACCGTTACCGGCGCTTGTCTTTGAGCGATGTGAATTTCTTTCACCGAGCCAAAGTCAATCAAAACTAACTTGTTGTCTGAATAGCGGCGGATTAAATTTGCTGGTTTAATATCTCGGTGAATTACTCCCTGTCCGTGTACAAACACTAAAATTTCTAACAGTTCCTTCAGCAAAGCAATCATTTTTTCTTCGCTCATAGGTTTGCCCGGTACAATCTCGGTTGATAGCGAGTGACCGGCAACAAAAGATTCAACTAAGAAAAATTCTTCATTTTCTTCAAAATAAGCGAATAGCTGAGGAATTTGGTCGTGTTGACCGAGCCTTTCTAGAACTTCTGCTTCTTTTTGAAAAAGACGGCGCGTAGTATTAATTAATTTCGGTTCGGTGGTACCGGGACGCAGGTGCTTGACAAAGCACTGCGGTTCTCCGGGACGGCGAATATCTTTGGCCAGATAGGTTTGCCCAAATTCTCCTGTTTCTATGACTTCAATGATTTGATAGCGTCCATCTAAAAGTTGGCTCACCATGATAATAACGCAGCCTTTTTTTGGTTGATTTTCGCAAGAAACAGTTGCACTGTTGAGTCAGTTGTATAGCCTTTTTCAGGTAAATTAGGTGTTCCGGGGAATGGGCAAAACAGGGCATTGGGCATGGGCAAAACAGGGCATTGGGTATTCGGAATAGTTGTTTCTTTCCTTCTTCTTTCTTTCCTTCTTCCGACTTCCATCGGACTTCTTCCCTCTGACTTCTTTCCTTCAGACCTCTTTCCTTCTGACTTCTGACTTCTGACTTTTGACTGAGATATTGCACCATTCTCAATTACTTGTTTAGGAACAGGCAAGATGCCTGTTCCACAAGAAAACTCACTCTTTGTGGAACGGGCATCTTGCCCGTTCTTGACAATGGTGCAACATCTCAGTTCTAACTGAGATATTGCACCATTCTCAATTACTTGTTTAGGAACAGGCAAGATGCCTGTTCCACAAGAAAAATCATTCTTTGTGGAAGGGGCATCTTGCCCGTTCTTGACAAGGGTGCAACATCTCAGTTCTGACATACTTTATTTTTTCAACATCTGCAAAGCTTGATATCCCAAAAAGAAAAAACCCAAAGCGCCGAGTACCGCTATCGTGTTCGCAAACACATCGACTGTAAAAAATTCGCCCATTGCAATATCCTCTGAAAACTGATATCTATCCTCGGCTTTTCGGTCGCTGTCTGGGTGAGGGGTATTGCCCCTCGCTGCGGGCGAGCCGAAAGATGCTCACAAATTATAGCAAAAGAGGTGGTCAATCGATTTTAGATTTTA
>NZ_JAUBOX010000006.1:0-110067 GCF_036700445.1 Microcoleus sp. T3_B1 | reverse complement strand
GATTTTAGATTTTAGATTGAAGCATTGACTTGCGCGAGATGAATCCGGGGGCTTGTATCCTGGATGCTTTCGGTCAATCGATTTTAGATTTTAGATTTTAGATTTTAGATTGAAGCATTGACTTGCGCGAGATGAATCCGGGGGCTTGTATCCTGGATGCTTTCGGTCAAAATAACTTTTCGGGCGATCGACTAGCTTTTTGTTTTAATATTTTTTAATATTTAGGGAGACAAATCCTGTACCGAAATTTTGAGGTCAGTTCGCTTTGATATTGTTAACCCTGCTAATTTTTTCTCTGATTGTAAGTACAGCTTACACTAAGAATTTGCGCCGATCGGTCAAAAATGCGCCTCGAACCGACAGAAGTTCCGCGAGGCCCTCACCGGACTCCGCCGCACAGTTCCCTAAAGTTTCGGTAATCGTACCAGCATACAACGAGGCAGAGAATATTCGGGATTGCGCGATCGCCATTTTGGAGAGTACACCGCTGTCTGTGGACAACTTAGAGGTTTTAATTGTAGACGATCGATCGACAGACGACACCAAGGCGCTCGGGCAAACCCTGCAACAGCATCTCAACGACCCCCGCCTAAAAATATTAGCAGGTCAGCCGCGACCAACCAACCAATATTGGGCGGGCAAAAACTGGGCCTGCGCCCAAGCTGTTCAAATAGCAACCGGAGACTTCTTGTTATTTATCGATGCCGACGTGCGACTCAAACCAGGGGCGATCGAAACCGCTATCGCCACAGCCGAAACCGAGAAAATAGACTTGTTCACCTGTATGCCAGCGCTGGTTTGTGAGTGTTTTGCCGAGTGGTTAGTGCAGCCGATAATGTTCAATCACTTAGCAGTTTGCTTCGACTTCACCGCCGTCAACGACCCCTCGAAAACAGACAGTGCTTTTGCGGGTGGCCCGTTCATGTTATTTAGGCGATCGGGCTACGAAAAAATCGGTGGTCACGAAGCAGTTGCAAGCGAAATTGTGGAAGATGTGGAATTAGCTAGACGCATCAAACGTGCAAGTTTAAAGCTCGGACTTTATTCCGGGTCAAATTTGGCATCCGTGCGGATGTATCGGTCTTGGAACGCATTGTGGGAAGGCTGGACAAAGAATTTGTATCTCGGCGCTAACCGCAGTTGGGGCATGATGGTTTACATGGCTGCAATTATGTTTTTTCTTTATCCGATGCCGTGGTTGGCATTAGCTATTTTGCTGGCAAACGGGGACTTCGCAGAAATTCTGACAATCACCAATTACCAATTACCAATTACCAATTACCAATTGCCAATTACCTGGTTAACTATCTGTTTATCCGTAATCGTAATTTGGCAGCATTACACTTTGCGCCGCTTGGGTGCCGAGATTTCTGAATGTCCGACGAAATACTGGTGGTTGGGAGGTTTCGGAGGTGCGTTCGTGGCGGCGATGGCGATCGCCTCTGCGATTAAAACTGAAACCGGTTGGGGATGGACTTGGCGCGGTAGAACTTTGCAAATTAAGAGTTAATAGCACCAAGCTCAAATCATTCGTGACAACCGATCGTTTGTTGGTAAGATTTATTGAGAAATATGATTTTTATGAAGTCAAAGTCATGAATTTTATGAGTTGACTTTCATATCTGTTTATTTAATAATATTAATCAACATCCTCTTGCCTCCAATTGGAAGGAACCTCATGTCTGTTTACACTCTGAGTGATTTAAGTAATAACAATTCAGATTTGTTGCAAGGTGCTTCAAAACATAGCTGCCCGATCTGTAGCAGCGGCGCTCAAACCTCAGATTCGGGCGCCGAACGATCGGCCGCTCAAGCTTCCGCCTTCAGCAACTCTAACGAGATCGATGCTCTGCTGACAAGAAGTAGAGCAAACCCCGGACAGCCAGCCAAATGGAACGTCGCTCCCGGCGGCACCATCACCTACAGTTTTGTGACTGCTGACAGCGCGGCCAGTTATTTTGCATCTAGAAACGAAACCAATATTGAGGAAGTTAACGATCGCATCAAACAGAATGTCCGCCAAATCTTGCAGGACAATTATGCAACAGTCTTGCCGCTCAACTTTGTAGAAGTTCCAGACTCGGCCCAAAGCAACATCAGAATTATGTTTTCTGATGGGGTGGGTGCTGAGGGCTATGCCTACGCTTATGATCCAGATAATTTATTGCGCGGTGGCGCCATCCACCTCCAAAAAATCCATGAAAACGATCCGGCAAGAGCTTTTTCCTCAGAGCCAGGCAGTTACGGCCACTCGACTTTAATTCACGAAATCGCTCACGCGATGGGTTTGAAGCACCCTGGCAACTACAGCTTCAGCAGCGATCGAATAGACAACCCCGGACAGCCTCCGTATCTTCCGTTTGACAAGGACAACACCAGAAATACGATCATGTCCTACAATCCCCAATTATCCATATCTAGCACCTCCCGTAACAAAAATCCCCGGAGTTTGATGCCTTATGACATCCGGGCATTGCAGTATCTTTACGGCACCCGCAGCGACTTTAACGGTGACAATAATGTTTACAAATTCGACAGCACTAATTTCAATACCGTTCAAACTATCTGGGACGGCGGCGGCAGCAGCGATACTTTGGACTTTTCGGCACTGCCTGCCAACAACGTTTATTCTTTGAACATGAATCAGGGTAAGCCGCTCACGGCAAAGAGCGCTCTGGGAGATCAGAGCTACTATCTACAAACTTCGCAGGTGGCGCTAGGTAGTGATCTCGATCGGCTTTATACAACTGAAACCTTTGGCACGTACATTGCTTTTGGTGCGGATATCGAAAATCTGGTAGGTTCGCCCGGAAATGACCAGGTACTTGGAAATGAATTAGCTAACAGTATTCTAGGCAGTGCGGGGATCGACACGATTAGTGGGGGGCGGCAAAGCGATAGTTTGGACGGTGGCGAAGGCGGTGACTATATTTACGGCGACAAAGGCATGGACTTGTTAATTGGCGGGGGCGGGGGGGATTTGCTGCGGGGCGGTCGGGCAAACGATACTATTATCACCGGTGTCGGTGTCGATGGCATTGTGTTGGAGCCGGATGGGGGTACGGATACGATTGTTGATTTTGCTGATGGTGTGGATTGGTTAGTGTTAGTTGATGGTTTGACATTCGACCAACTGTCGATCGTACCTTCAGGCAACGATACTGAAATTCGGATCGGCAGCACCGGACAAGTCTTGGCGCTGTTACCGGGAATGGCGTTAAGTTCGATCGGGCAATCTGATTTTTTAATTAGTTCAAGTACGTTGTTTACCTCCCCCAATTCTTGAAGAAAGCAGGTATCTGTAGTATTCGGTTTTTACCTTTCTGCATAAACAAAAGCAGGTACGCGCTTGTAAGCAGGCGTGCCCGATCGCTTTTCAATCTCCGGGTGAAAAATCACATTAACTTCAGGATAAAACATCAAAGCAGCACCCTCACGAACCGCCCCGTAAATCACCTCGACATTTTCCATTTTCCCCACATTTCCCTGCACCGTAACCCGCTGATGTTCTTGCAAACCAGCGCTTTCTGCATCCGCGCGATTCATCAAAATGCAGTTGCGGTGCGGCATTCCCCGGTATTTGTCATCAATTTTGTAAACCACAGTATTGTGCTGAGAATAGCTGCGTCCCGTCATCAATGCCACAACAATACCCTGTGTTGATTCCGATACTCCAAACTCTTTCGCTTCCGGTAATTTCAGCTTAGGTAAAGGCGTGACAAACATCTTCGCTTTCCCAGACTCTGTAGGGAATTTAGGTTCTGTAAAAATGCGACCGCTGATGGTAAATTCCTCTTGTGTTTCATCAATTGTCGCCATCTTTTCATAGCCAGGAATAGTTTTAGCAATCAATTGGCGAACGTATTTTGTGTCTTGAAGTTTGCGCCACTCAACAGGGAAATCGCCGTGAATTCTGCTGGCTAATTCTGTCAAAAAATAAACTTCAGGAATCAAATCCGAATTTTGGAGATGAGTTTCGCCCTCATCATTTAAACGCACAAAGTTATTGCCAGATTCCACCGTTGTTTTGTGGGGGTTTTCAAAGCGATTCAGGACGGGGATCACAATTGTATTGTGCTTTGCCAATCCGTGAAAATGCCCTAAATTCGGTTTGGTTGCGAGGTAGATAACGGTTTCAACATTGCTTAAAGCCTGTTTTGCCTGCGTTGAATCTGGATTCGCCCCATACAAGTTGCCGCCCAGACATATCAGCGTATCGACTTTGCCTGCTTCTGCTGCTTCAATGAGCGATCGAGTGTCGTAGCCCTTAACAGGACTGAGGGGACGATTCAATAACTTTTCTAAAGCTTGTTGAATTTCTTTTTTCAGCTTCACAGTGACGCCCATAGAGCCGAATCCTTGGACGTTTGAGTGTCCTCTCACTGGCATTAATCCAGCCCCTTCTTTGCCGACATTTCCTGTCATTAAGGCAGTATTGGCAATGCTGAAAACGTTATCTACACCGTTATCCTGTTGGGTAATTCCCATCGCCCAACCGAATACAACTCGCTGGGACGTGCCAATAATTCTGGCTGCAGCCTCAATTTCGGCTTGGGAAACTCCGCAGGTTTTAGTAATAGTTTCCCAATCGGTTTCGCGGGCGTGCTGTACTACTGATTCCCAACCTTCTGTATGAGCTTGCAAATAGCTTTCGTCCAGCAAACCTTGTTCGATTACAGATTTTTGAATGCCGACAAAGAGCGCCGTATCGCTGCCGGGAATTGGTTGCAAGTATAGCGAGGAAATATCGGAACCGGGGATGAGCGACTTGACCGGAAATGCGGGAGAACCAAACTTGACTAACCCGATTTCCATCACCGGATTGATTACAATTATTTTACCGCCTTTGTCGCGAATTTTAATCAATTCGTTCATCAAGCGGGGATGGTTGTAGGAAGAATTGCTGCCCGCGAGCACGACGCAATCTGCTTCCTTCAAGTTTTCTAGACTCACTAACGAGGTGCGGGTGGCAAACATTTCGCTTAACCCGATTGTCGAGGGAGCGTGGCAGAGATCGGAACAATCTGCTAAGTTATTGGAACCCATCGCCCGCATCATCAATTGCAACAGAAAAGCAGCTTCGTTGGAAGAGCGACCGGAACTGTAAGATGCCACTCGTTCGGGGGTTTTGCGAAAGGCAGCTTCCGCAATTTGATAAACTTCTTGCCAAGAAATGCGATCGTAATGAGATGAACCAGCCCGCAAAATCATGGGAAAACTCAGCCTTCCCAACCTATCGGCTTCCATTGAAGTTAATTGCTGAAGTTGTGCAATACTCTGCTGTTCAAAAAATTGAGTTGAGATAGCAGGCTTGATTTCAGCGGAGATTGCTTCGACGCTTTTCATGCACCGCTGAAGTTTTTCGCCCTCTTCATTCGTAAAACCTCCTTTCTGCCCGCCAGTGCCCCAAGAACAGGACAAACAAGCACTTTTGTGCAGCAAAGTTTTCCAAAGTTTCGGCCCTTCCGGGGACAATGTATGTTCGGCCCAATATTCAATTACGGGTAAACCGCCACCTATCTCTGGTGTTTCCTCGTTTGTCTCGTTGAATGGCGGGATTGGTTGGACATTTGGGGAGTTGACATCCATGTGGTTTACCTCGGATTTTAATTGCTGGTTAATTCTGTGGGGAATTGCCAAAAAGGTTAAGCTTGTCAGTCGAATTCTAGCGCAATTTTACTGCCAACACCATTAGCCAGTAGATAGATTTGTTTAACCTATCGGTTGAGCAACTCGACAGGCAGACGGGATGGCCTATTGACAAAAAAAATGTATCTATTATAATAATTCATATACTCATATATAAACACTACAAAATGCTAGAAATACATAAAAGTTATGTAATCGACGAAAATCAGCAGCCGATTGCTGTTCAAATCCCCCTTGAACAATTTGAGAAAATCGAGGAGATTTTGGAAAACTATGGTCTGGCTAAACTTATAGAAGAAACTGAAGGTGATGAGAGATTATCAAAAGAACAAGCACTAAAGTATTATAACTCAATCAAACAAAATAATGTGGCAAGTTGAATATACAAATCGGTTCCTCAAAGAACTAGCTGCTTTACCTGCTGAAATTAGAAGTAGGATAGAACCTATAGTTTTTCAATTCTTAGAATCAGACAATCCCTTTGCATTAGGATATCTGGAAAAAATGAAAGGTTATCCAGATAAATATAAAATTCGTGTTGGTGACTACCGTATTGGACTCACAGTTGATGCACCGACAAAAACTTTAATTTGTCAGCGAGTAGCGCACCGCCGAGACATATACAGAATTTTTCCATAAAATTATGTTGATGAGAATTAGCAAAATATAATTATGTAGGGTGTGCAGCCCGCAACTTACCGCTGTCAATTTCACCGCTTCCCCTTATTTAGGGCTTGCTTCCCAAATCCAAGACAAAGCAGTCGATCGCCCTCAGCAACATTCGGGTCATTCTGCAAATAATCTCCCAACCATTCGCAACTCCGAGCAATGATATTATTCAGTTGCAAATTCTCCACAGGCCACAAAATTACACTTCTATCCCTGCTAGCAAAAGCCAGAGTTTTGCTGTCCGAACTAAAAGTAACGCTCAACACGCGATCGCTCGATTCCAAAGTCTTCGATAGCAGCGCCTTCTTGCCGTCAAAATCCCACAGCTTAACAGTATTTCCCCCACTCGCCGCCGCAATCAACTTGCCGTCGGGACTAAAACTCACGCTTTCTACAGTATCGCTGTGGTCGAGTTTTTCAGTTAAATTCGCCACCTTTCCATCAAACTCCCACAAGTAAACTTTTTTGTCAGCGCAAGCAGCAGCAATAGTCTTACCGTCGGGACTAAAACTCACATTTTTAACGCTGTCCTCGTGGTCGAGAGTTTTCATAATTTTCGCCGACGAACCGTTAAATTGCCACAGGTAAACTCTCTTTTCTCCCGTAATTTCAAAAGCCTTTTTCTTCCCGCTTGCCTTGTCCTCAGCAGCAGTAGCAGTAGCAATAGTTTTGCCGTCGGGACTGAAGCTAACACTAATTACTGGATTGCTGTGATCGAGTTTGGTCAACAAAGTTGCTTTAGAACCGTTCCAGCGCCAGATGTACAATTTGCGATCGGCACTAGCGGCGGCAATTATCTTTCCGTCTGGACTAAAACTCACGCTTTTAACAATGCCGCTGTGGCTGAGAGTATCTAACAGTTTGCCGTTTAAACTCCAGACTTTCACGGTTTTGTCATCGCTGGCAGAAGCAACAGTTTTATCATCAGGCGAAATGCTCACCCAGGTAACAGAATCTTTGTGACCTTCTAAGGTTTTGAATAAACTGCCGTCAGCCCGCCAAAGTCTCACTGTTTTGTCGCCGCTAGCAGAGGCAATTGTTTTACTGTCAGCACTAAAACTGACTTTGTAAACCCAGTCTCCGTGTCCCGATAAAATCTTATTCAGCGGAGTGCTGTCCGGTTTCCAAATTTTCACTATTTTGTCCTTACTTGCGGAAGCAATAGTGCCGTCCCCGCTGAAACTTACGGCCCTCACGTCGTCTTGATGTCCTCGAAAAGTGTTGAGCAAAGTGCCGCTGCGACTCCAAACTTTCACCGTATCGTCTGCACTGCCGGTGACAATTTGTTTGCCGTCGCGACTGAAACTCGCGCTGACAACTTCATCGTTGTGTCCTTTGAGAGTTCTGATTTCCTCACCGTTTCGGTTCCAAACTTTTGCTGTGGTGTCGGCACTTGCTGAGACGAGTTCTCGACTGTTTGGACTGAACTTAATGCTGTAAACAATGTCAGAATGTTTGGTTAATGTTTTGGGATTAATTTTAAATTTCTGCGTTTTACTTTCTCGGTTCCAAAGTTTGACAGTTTTGTCAACACTTGCTGAGGCAATTGTTTGGCCGTCGGGACTGAAACTGACGCTGAGTACCCAGTCTTTGTGTCCGGTTAAGGTTTGCAGCAATTTTTTGTTCGCAAGGTTCCAGATTTTGACGGTGTTGTCGTGACTGGCGGAAGCTAGGGTTTTGCCGTCGGGACTGAAACTGACGCTGGTGACGATATCGCGGTGGCCGGATAAAATACCTATCGCACTTTTGTCGTTATCTACTTGCCAAATTCTAATTGTACGATCGGCACAACCAGTAGCGATCGTTTTCCCATCAGGACTAAAACTAACACTCGTCACGCTATCCGGGTGATTGAAAGTTTTTAATAACTTACCTTCTTTGGTCCACAATTTAACCGTTTTATCAGCACTTGCCGAAGCAACGGAATTGCCGTCGGGGCTGACACTCACATCCAAAACAAACTTGGTGTGCTGCTCGAAACGGTTGCGTTCTTGCACCCCGGAAACTGCTTGTCTGAGTCTTTCTGCAATTTTAGTTTTAGTGTCTACAGGAAGCGCTGTACTTTTCAGAGAATCACGACCAATTTTGATACTATTTTCCAACACTCCTAATTGATTTTTTTCATTAGAAATCACTAAAGATTCCGAAGCCGAATTTAGGGCATCAGCCCGACTTCTTTCTGCTTCTTGCCGCGCGCTTTCTGCTAATTTTGCTTGCTCGAATGCCATCGCCGAACCACCTGCGAGTACAAGCAGTCCTAGAAGCGCCGCCCGCCATTGCCATCTCCGATTTTGGTAGTAAAGTTGAGCTTCCGCTTGGCGCTGTTTTTCTCTAGCTTCCGACAGCAAAGCATCTCGCTCTCTGTCTTTGCGAATTTGTTCAATTTCATCTCGGTTAATTTGATTTTGCTTTCGCAGTTCCTCGAACTCGGCCTTTTTATCTAATGCCTGCTGCTGGCGGATGAAGGTAACTAAATAGTCGTGAACGAGCTGGTAAAGCTCGGCCGGCAGTTCCGTCCACCGAAAAACCAAACCAGAGTTTACTAACAGTTCTAAGACTAAATCTAATTTGTCAGCTTCGGCAAATGTCGCTAAATTAGAGGCTAATTCGGCGCGGGTTTTTAGGGGACGGATCTCATCTTCATCTGTGAGCAAATACAAAACTCGGCGCGCCGCTACTTCATTTTCCGGGCCGCAATCTTTGATGACTTCTTCGAGAAACCTTTCGACTAATTTTTGTTGCGGATTGTTGCCAAGTTCCTGATATTGAGTTAAAGTTCTAATGTTCTCTTGTTGCAGTTGAGCGCCGACAAGTTGTAGTTCGATCGGGCGGACTTCTCCCAATTCTCCAGCTAAATCATTGACTAATTCTTCGATCAGCTCCGGTTCTAAGTAAAACTGCGCTCGCTCAGTTAAAGTGCGAATTACCGATCGCGCATCGACCAACGAAAAATTTCCCAAATAAAACAGAATGTTTTTGCTGAGAATGTCCTCTAAAATATCATTGTTAACGAATCCTGTCTGGTTTTTGGGTCGGGAAAATTCCAGCAAATAGTGCAGGTAATCTTCCCGCAAACACAGGACGACTTTTAAATATTTGATTTTTAAGCAGTCCCGCAAAAAATCAAAAAATCTCTGCCTTTGGGCTGGCTCTTTCCACACGAAAAAGAATTCTTCAAATTGGTCAAATATCAGAACCGTCACTAGATGTTCTGAATTTATTTCCAGCTCTTTGATAATTTTTTCGTATTCGTTCGCCTGTGGTTCTCTAATTAATTCTACTGGCTGTGACTGCTCCCTTCTCTCCTCATTATTCCCAGCCAAGTCGTCGTTAAATCCCGAAATAAGATTTTCTTGAACTGCGCCTGCTTCTACTGGAAAATCTACCGGAGCAGTTTCCGGTACTGCTTCGGAAAGTTCCGGCTCGAATATTTCAGCTTTCCCAGCAGATAACTGTCTGGTCAATTCCCGCGGCCAGTTGTTGTAAACTTGCAGCACGATCGGCAAAACAGTCCGCCTTTCTATTTTTTTTTGTTTGAGAGCTGGTACTAATCCCCCGGTGACAATTGAACTTTTGCCAACTCCCGACTGACCGTAAATTACTGTCAGTTTGTCTGGGGTATTGTTCATCCTATATATTAAGCGGTTGAGGTCTTGCTCTCTGCCGGAAGCAGTAATTTCGTCAGCAATAGTAGCAGCGTCGGCAACAGTTTCGGCGACGGAATTAACCGCTTCTCTGTGCGGCTGCAACTTTCCGGCTCCAATAAAAGCTCGGAACCGATACGTGTGTTCCACCGCTCGATAATCTTGCTTAATTTGAAATGCTTCGAGATATTCTCCCCGCTGAAAATAGAGCGATCGCAGCATTTCTAAAACCCGCAAATACAGTTGCGGGTTGTAGCACGCTTCGGTTTCCGAGCGAGCAAGCTCTAAATGCGCGATCGCCTCCTGTACCTCACCCAACTGACTCTGGGCCTCTGCTAAAATTAACAGATACAAGCCTAAATGCTGCGACTTTACAGGGGTTCCCTGTCCCGTCACTTCTAAATTTGAGTTGAGAACGTTTAGAGCCACTAAAGCCCATTCTTTCGCCCCTTGCCAGTTCTTTTGCTCTAAGGCTACTCTAGCCAAAAAGCCGTAATCTTGAGCCAAATTAACTGCTGAATTTTCCATATTTTCATGTAACATCCGAGCTTTGATAGCTAAATTCCAGAGTGCATCCCAATCTTCTAAATGCTGCAATACTTCGCCAAGTTGATTGATGAATATACCAACGGCATCCGGCCGCCCCGCGCGTTCTAAAACATCAATACATTCCTGAAAATAATTCTTAGCTTCCGTCCAGTAAGGACGGTTGCCGCTGCGGTGTTTTTCTGCTTGGAAGCGGTAGCAAAGACCGATGTGGAATAGCAGAATTCCCTCTAACATCGGTGCAGGGTGAACGGTAAATAACAAATCGCTAAATTGTGTTTTTGGCCCAATAAATGCTACTTGATGCTTCCAAAAATTGAGACTTTTTTGATACAATTCAATAGCTTCATGGATGCGGTGACAAGCATATTCGTGCCTACCGCGAATAAATTGCAAACTCGCTTCAATAGCTGGTTCTAACCTCATGTTGCAAGTTTGCAAGTCTTGGCTAGCCGACTCTAGTTCACTCAAAGAATTGGCTCCGAGAATGGCAGAATTAGTTAAACGCCAATTGCCACTTTCTAAAATGTTGGAAAAAATGCGATCGGCACTTTTGCCCAGGAAATCCACCAAGTCGTCGGGGCCAATCACAAATTCAACACTTGTCGTCCACGTTTCGATATCTGTTACTAACCGAATCAGTTTTTTTAAGATTTTGTCTGTCACCCACAGCACCACCGGGAAGGGAAAATTATTCCGAAATTCTTCCCTCACGTAGTTGGTAGAAGTCAGCAGTCGATCGATCGCACTTACCGATTCCAAGCCAAACACCATTAAAGCTGCCGGATGGCTGCAGGAAAGTTTGGTTTCTATCGTCGTGTAAAGAGTTTTGACAGATGGCGGGAGGACAATTTCTCGAATCTCGATATCAGACTCCTCCCGCAATTGCCGTACAATTTTTTCTCTCATAGCGCTGTAATTGCACCGTACCAAAATCAGCGAAAATTGCCCCTGAGACATTCTCAGAGTCCGGGTGAGAGTTTGCAGCGAACTTTTGTTTTGTTGTGCTGCGGTGTCTTGCTGGCAGTGCGAATTAATCATAATTATTTTTTGAAAAACTTTCTCAGGATAGGTGCTGTCAACTGCCGAAAAAAGGAAGTTCGGCAACGGATTATTTAACGGATGTAACGGATGGAAGTTCGGCAACGGATTATTTAACGGATGTAACGGGTGTAACGGATGGAAGGAATCGATCGCAGGGGGAAAGTGCAATTAAGAACTTCCTAACCGTTTTGGCGGTTGCTCTAACTAAGTTTACTTTTACCAGTTTTTACGTTTGCCAATCACAGCGAAGAATCACATGATTAATTTTATTTTTGCCCTTTTCGGCGATTTCCCATCACTGGGAACTATCAATTAGTTAAGTTGCTTTCAGCCTGCATACTTATTATTTTAGCCGATCGCATTAAAGCATACCCAAAAAAATACATACTCTGTTATTCGCATATTCCCAGCAAAATCAACCAAATTTTACTGAAATCTTGATAATTGCTTTAATTCTACCCAGCAAATGAGTCTTTGTTTGCGGGACTCCCAGCCATCGCCCAAATCGCACAAATCCGATTTAGTTATTCGCATATCCCAGAAATCCGGCATTCCCGGGTTGACTGGCCCCTGGCCGCACTGAGATAAACTATCGGCGGCGGCTCATCAATTACAGCTTGAAGATTTTTTGTCATAAATTTACTAATCTCCATATCTAAAGTAGCTGCAAATTCAGGTTCATCCCAATCCTCGCTTTCTTCAATGCTGATGGTTGTTGGTGGCCCAATATCAAAATCTAGCTCATCGCCAAAATCCGAAACTTTCTTAATTGGATCTATTTTCTGACTGGTATCAGTGGCAAAAGCTTGAGTTGTATTGGCTATTAGTACGATCGGCAGTGCTACTATGGCACTTATTGTTTGTCGCGCCGAGATTTTACTCATGGTATCCTCCTGATATAAACTCAACTTTGGTGCTGCTATACATTCAACTTCTGCGGCTACTTTAGAGCGCTGTCAGTCGATTTTAGATTTTAGGTTTTAGATTTACTCCACAGATGAATCTGAGAGCTTTAACTAGGGTCTAAAATTGTGGGATACTTACCACCCCTGTAGTTCGCAAGTATCCGTTTTTGAGCAGATTCATTAATTAATAGTCGCTTGCTTTTCCATAGGATATAACGTGATCTGTGACTCTTCGTGGCAAGTTTGCTTAACGGAGCATATCCGGTCAAGTGTTTGCCTTTGTATTTACTACGTGAAAACTCTTAAACAGTCAGGTTTTCCCGTTAAGTAATTCCCCAGCCTTTGCGAGTGTTCTCTCAGACTCAAAGCAAAGTGGGTGAAAAGTTCGATCGCACACCAGTTTTCGCACACCAGTTTTCGCACCCCCGCGCTGCCACCAGCAAGCTGATGTGACATACCACAGCCACCGGATACCTGTCAATACTTATATCTTAACATTTCTAAGTTTTTTCATAATTATCGTTACCAGGAAGAACCTGGTAACGCCGATGGCCGAGGGAGAGCCTCCAGCCAAGTCGAGAGGGCCCCTATTTCGTCAAGCCGTGTTCGAGAGCGAAGCGAACCAACTCAGTACGGCTGTTAGTACCCGTCTTGCTAAACAAACGGCTGACGTACTTTTCCACATTACGCACGCTAGTTTCCAAGCGGCGGGCAATTTCCTTATTCATCAAACCTTGAGCAACCAAATCCAAAACACTTTGTTCTCGCGGAGTCAAATCAATTTTAATCGGCGAAGGACTTTGGGCGATCGAACTCCGCCCACTCAGCAAAGACTCAATTCTCGCCATTTGGCTTGTCAAAGCAGCAATATCTGGACTTTCAGCACTTTCGCTCGTCTCCTTAGCAGCCGCGCGGCGGGCGAGCAAATTCGTTACTATTGCTACTAATTCGTCGGGATCGAAGGGCTTAGAAAGATAAGCATCGCAGCCTGCTTGATAGCCTTGAATGCGATCGCTCGTCATCCCCTTAGCCGTCAAAAACACCACCGGCAAAGCCTTATAGCGAGGATCTTCCCGCACTTGCTTGAGAAATTGATAACCGTCCACCTGGGGCATCATAATGTCTGAAATCACCAAATCGGGATTAGTCTGCTGCAAGAGTTCCCACCCATCCCGAGCATTACTGGCAACCTCAACCGCAAAATCGCTATCTTCCAAATAAGCTTGTACTGCTTCCCGCAAGCCCGGTTCATCGTCTACCAATAATAATCGTGCTGACATCTCTGTTACCTTCTTAATAGTGTAAATATTGTAGGTTGGGTTGAGGAACGAAACCCAAATCTTCATTTTAAATAAGGTGTTGGGTTTCGCCATCGCTCAACCCAACCTACAGAATAAAAACTTTAGCTCAAAACTCAAAACTATTGTCTTTTTTTCCCCTTAAACTTTTGAACGATCGGTCAAAATTTCATAGCCAGTTTCTGTCACCAACACAGTATGCTCAAACTGAGCAGACATAGCATTGTCAACGGTTACAGCAGTCCACTTGTCAGAAAGCGTCCGAGTGTACTTAGAACCCGCATTCAGAATCGGTTCGATCGCCAATGTCATGCCGGCTCGCAATTTCACGTTCGGCATTTCCCGCGTGCGGAAATTGAAAACCGACGGTTCCTCGTGCAAATTTCGCCCGACACCGTGGCCGGTAAACTCCTCAACGATGTTAAAACCGTTGCTTTTGACATGATCTTCGATCGCACCCGCCAGATCGAGCAAATAGGCTCCAGCCTTCACTTGTTCGATGCCTTTGTAGAGAGCTTCTTCTGCGACTCGGATTAATTTTGCCGATTCGGGAGTCACTTCCACAACTGCGATCGTAATGCAAGAATCGCCGTGAAAACCTTGGTAATATGCCCCCGTATCTACCTTGAGAACATCTCCGGCCCGAATTACTTTTTTGGCGCTGGGGATGCCGTGAACAACTTCGTTATTAATGCTAGAGCAAATCGATCCGGGAAAACCGTGATAGCCTTTAAAACTCGGAGTTGCCCCCATAGCACGGATGCGTTTTTCGGCATAAGCATCCAAATCAGCAGTAGTCATTCCCGGTTTCACCATTTGGGAAATTTCTTTGAGTACCGTTGCAACGATTTTCGCTGCCTGTCGCATAATTTCGATTTCGCGTTCCGACTTAATTTCAATGCCTCGACGCTGTTTTTTGACTTGGGGTGCTTGAGTTGGGCTAGAAAGCAGACTGCTAAAAATATTCATGAATTGATGGGCGGGTAATTTTGTACTTTGACGGCAGGTTGAAGCAAAAAAAACGGTAAATATCCAGTTTTTTGTGGAAAAACGGGTGTCTTGTTCCGAACTGTCGATCGCGTTTCCTTTTAGCTAGCTTAATATTTTTCTCAGTAATCAGCACGGGATTGGGGGTCAACAAAGCGGTTTTAACCGCCGATTCCCTTGGAAATCACCGAATAGCACTATTGTCAATCAGCCTTCACGGACGGGCTCTCCTGCCCAACCCCTACTCCCCACAATAAAATCTAATCTTTGTGGAACAGGCATCTTGCCTGTTCTTGAGCATCCTGCAAGATTTGAGTTGGATCGGGATTTCCGAGGATTCCTGTGAGGTTAGCAATTGCGGCAATTAACTTACTTATGTCAACTGGTTTAGATAAGTGCATCTGAAAACCCGCTTCCAGCGCTTGTTTGCGCTCTTCCTCTCTCGCGTAGGCCGTCAGAGCGATCGCAGGCATCTTTCCACCCCTGAGCACTTCCATTTCTCTCACGCGCGCGATCAACTCATAGCCGTCTGCTTCCGGCATTCCAATGTCGCTCAGCAGCACATCCGGCCAATAACTCTCCAGTGCAGCTAGAGCCCCGGCCACCGATGATGCCGATCGCACCATAGCTCCTTCCTGTTCGAGTAAAGCAATTAAAAACTCCCGCGTGTCATCGTCATCATCCACCACCAGCAATTGCAAATTAGCCAGAGTGGGGAGAACCTCTGTCGCGTTATTGAGGTGTGACCAATCATCGTCAGCAGCGAGGGCCTTCCTCTGTGCCACAGGTAAAGCCACCGTAAATTTCGCACCCGCGCCCGGATTATTCTCTGCATACACCTTACCGCCGTGCAGTTCCACCAAGTGACGGACGATCGCCAATCCCAGTCCCAAACCCCCGTAAGACCTAGTTGTGCTGCTATCAGCTTGGCGGAAGCGATCGAAAACATAAGGCAAAAAATCAGGAGCGATACCAATGCCGCTATCAATTATCTGAATTTGAGCCTCATCGCCAACAGACTCTAACCGCACCTGTACTTTACCCTCTTGCGGACTAAACTTAATCGCATTTGACAGCAAATTCCACACAATTTGCTGCAAGCGATCGGGATCGCCGATAACTTCACCTACATTTGGACTGCACGTTAATTCTATGACTATTGATTTTTCCTCAGTCAGCGGCTGCAAGGAATCTATTGCCAGCTTGATCGCAGATTCCAACCGAATCGGATGCTTATTTAAATTTAGTTTCCCCCGTAGAATCCGCGAAACATCTAAAATATCTTCAATGAGTTGCGCTTGAGATTTAGCATTGCGCTCAATTGTTTCTAGGGCTTTCTCAATAGTGTCTTGGTCAAATTTTTTGGAACGAAGCAGCCTAGACCAGCCGAGAATGGCATTTAAAGGAGTGCGGAGTTCGTGAGAGAGAATAGCTAGAAATTCATCCTTCATCTGGTTAGCTCTCTCCGCTTCTTGCCGCGCCACTTGTTCGCGGATTAGTCTCCCGCGTTCTTCCTCTGCTTGCTTGCGGTCTGTGACATCTCTAACCGTGCCCACGTGACCGATCAGTTTCCCAAAATCCGAAAACATTGGCGACGACTGCACGTGAACCCAACGCACACTTTCGCTACCAGCTAATCGAAACTCGTTAGAATATTCCTGGCTTTCTTTAATCCAAGCTAACCAATCTGCTACTACGCGGTCGCGATCTTCTGGATGAACTTCCCGCTGCCAAACCTCTACCAAGCTTTCGTCCAAAGCTAACCCGCAAATCGCTTGACAACGCGGGTTGATGTAAGTACAGCGGCCTTCAACGTCAGCTAAGTAAATTCCCAGCGGCGAACAAGCACACAAAGTGCGAAACCGCTCTTCACTTTTACTTAGTTCACTATTAACAGCAGCTAACTGTGTTGCTTGCTGTTTCACCTCGACTGTTTTTTGGAACAATTCCACAAATACCTGCACCTTCGAGGTCAATATTTCCGGTTCCAAGGGTTTGAACAGGTAATCCACCGCACCCAGAGAATAACCTTTAAACACGTGAGTGTCATTACTGCTGAATGCTGTGATAAAAATAATCGGAGTCGAGCGCGATCGATCTCTAGAGCGAATCAATGTTGCTGTCTCAAATCCATCCATTCCCGGCATCTGCACATCAAGCAAAATTACCGCAAAATCTTCATTAAGCAGACATCTCAGAGCCTCCGCGCCCGAATTAGCTTGTACTAGATGATAAGAGGGGCTGTTGAGGATAGCTTCTAAAGCTACCAAATTTTCTGGGCGATCGTCAACTAAAAGGACATTTACTCGATGGGGGGACTGCAGATTCATAAATTTTTTAATCTTTAATTCTTAGCAAGTTGACTAAACAGGGAGCGATTTTAGAGAGGGGTAAAATCCAGTCTACTTCAACATTTGCGATCGCCGACGCTGGCATGGTCGCGCATAGGGCCGAAGCCGGTTCCTCCACAAATGTCAATCCTCCCTCAGCTTTAATTTTTGCCAGCCCTTTACTGCCATCCGAATTAGCTCCCGTTAAAATTATGCCGATCGCTTTCTCCCCAAAGGCATCCGCAGCAGACTCAAACAGCACATCGATTGAGGGCCGCGCGTAGGAGACAGGGCCCTCAGTTGATAGTGCAAATGTAGGAGCTCCGCCATTGGGGATTGGGGATTTTGAATTATGGGTTGACTCCACTGCCACGCCCCCCCATTCTGTAAAGTCGTTTTCATGCAGGCTAAACTCCTCCTCAGAGGGCGATTCTATTAGCAAGTGATAGTCAGCAGGAGCCAAGTAAACCCGTCCCGGTGCGATCGGCTCTTTGTCTTGGGCCTCTGTGATTTGGAGAGAGCTTTGCTTTTGTAAAAAATAAGTAAGCCTATTCTGAGAACTCTTATGGCGGTGTTGGACAATAACTACAGGCAAAGGAAAGGTTGGTGGCAGATTTGCCAGCAGCACAGTCAGAGCCTCTAGCCCTCCCAAAGACGTGCCAACAACCACTATTTCAAAATTTTTTTTATTTAACTCTTCGGTAGATTTTATCACTACTTTCAATTGGTTCATAGTATTTTTCATAAGGTGTAAAAGTCAGAGACTCCTGATGTCCTAGTCCTAAAACCCCAAACATTCCCAGGCTCTCATAAAAAAGCTTGTGTACCCGCTCTTGGAGGTGTGAATTGAAATAAATCATCACATTACGGCATAAAATAACATTGAATTCATTAAAAGAATTATCCGTTGCTAGGTTGTGGTGAGCAAAGACAATATTATCTTTAAGTGAAGACCGAAAAATCGCATTTTCATAGGCAGCAGTGTAATACTCAGAAAACGCTTTCGTGCCCCCCGCTTGGTGGTAGAGTTGCGTATATTCTTGCATTTGTTTCAGCCGGAATATCCCTGTTTTTGCGGTTTTCAAAACTAATTCATTCATGTCCGTAGCGTAAATCCGACAACGGTCATACAGTCCTTCTTCTTGCAGCAAGATTGCCATAGAATAGACTTCTTCTCCCGTTGAACATCCAGCGTGCCAAATCCGAATAAAAGGATAAGTACGCAGCAGCGGCACCACTTTATTTCTGAAACTAATGTAAAAGCTGGGATCGCGAAACATCGCCGTTACATTGACAGAAATGTCCAGCAGTAAACGGTCTAGGTAAGCAGGATTGTGAAGTACCTTTTCCTGAAGTGCAGACACAGTGGTGAGCCGTTCCGAGCGAATAGTGTTCCAAATACGGCGCTTGAGAGAGGCAAGAGCATAATTGCGAAAATCAAATCCGTAATAGCGAAACATTCCCTCTAGTAAGAGTTGAATTTCGATTGTTTCAAGTTCATGGCTTTCGGACATTTGTAATTGGTAATTGGTTATTGGGCATTGTTGACTGTTCACTGTTGACTGTTCACTGTTGACTGTTGACTGTTAACTGTTGACTGTTAACTGTTGACTGTTCACTGTTGACTGTTCACTGTTGACGGTTGACTGTTGACTGTTCACTGTTCACTGTTCACTGTTGACTGTTGACTGTTCACTGTTAACTGCTGACTGCTGACTAATGACTGTTGACTAATGACTGTTGACTGTTGACTAATGACTAATGACAACTGCCAACTGACAACTGCCAACTGCCAACTGCCAACTGCCAACTGCCAACTGACAACTGCCAACTGACAACTGCCAACTGACAACTGCCAACAGTCAACTGCCAACTGACAACTGACTTCATTATCGATAAAGCCAGACACGCAGCAGCGAGAGCAACTGTTCCGTATCAACAGGTTTGGTAATATAGTCAGACGCACCAGCTTCGATACATTTTTCCCGATCGCCCTTCATAGCTTTCGCAGTAAGAGCAATCATTGGCAAGGAAGCAAATTGAGGCATTTTACGAATTGCTTGCATTGTTTCGTAACCGTCCATCTCTGGCATCATCACGTCCATCAACACAATATTTATGTCAGGCGTATTTTGCAATTTAGCAATGCCCTCTCTGCCATTCTCAGCATACTCAATTTGCATTTTATGGCGCTCCAACATACTTGTGAGGGCGAAAATATTCCGCATATCGTCGTCAACAATCAAGACTGTTTTGCCCGCGAGCGTCGAATCTGTTTGATACAATTGCTCTAGCATTTGGCGCTTCGGTTCCGGCAAATCTGCTTGGACTCGGTGCAAAAACAAAGCTGTTTCATCTAACAAACGTTCCGGCGATCGCACATCTTTAACAATGATTGTTTCCGCCATGCGCTTGAGTTGAGTTTCTTCGGCTTTCGTCAACTCTTTGCCCGTATAAATAATAATCGGCAGACTTTTTAAAATTGCATCTTGCTTGATTTGCTCGATCAGTTCAAAACCAGTCATATCTGGCAGTCCCAAATCGAGTACAACGCAGTCAAAATGCCCCGATCTTAAAGTTGCTAGCGCCTCTGCACCACTCCCCACAGCCGTTGTACAAACATCGTGATTGCCGATTAAATCCACAATGCCCAGACGCTGCGTTTCGTCGTCTTCCACGACTAGCAGATTCTTGACTCGCCGATCGACAAAACCCTTAATATCAGCCAAAGCTTTGCTCAAAGCTTCGCTGCTAACAGGTTTTTGCAAATAGGCGATCGCCCCTAACTGCAAACTGCGCTGCCGCCCTTCTTCAACTGATACAATGTGAACCGGAATGTGGCGCGTACTTGGGTCGTGCTTCAAGCGATCGAGCACTGTCCAGCCATCCATCACAGGCAAATTTAGATCCAGCATAATCGCAGTTGGCTTGAACTCTCGCGCCATCGCCAAACCGATATCGCTCCGCAAAGCCACCAAACCTTTAAAACCCTGTTCCTGCGCCATATCCAACAGAATCCGAGCGAAGTTTACATCATCCTCGACAATCAACAGCACGCGATCGTCACTCTCAATATTTTCTCGGTCATCAGCGATAATAGGTGATGGATAAGGGGCGATCGGCAAGTGGAAATTCGGCGCAGGAACTGCGGAAGAAATAGCAGCCGGCAATTGAGCCGTTTGCTTGCCCCTTCCCGATCCCGTATCCTTCATTATTCGCGATTCTTGGTAAGTTTGCGGCAGATAAAGCGTGAACTTACTACCCTCACCAGGGCGACTTGTCAATTTAATTTCTCCGCCTAACAGATTAGCGATTTCTCTACTAATTGACAAACCCAAACCCGTGCCCCCGTATTTGCGGCTAGTGCTACCATCAGCTTGTTGGAAAGCCTCAAAAATAACCCTGTGTTTTTCAGCAGAAATCCCAATCCCCGTATCGCTAACTGAGAAAGCCAAAACAGTAGGGGAACTCGTTAAACTTTCTATTTCTAAATTCCACCCTGCCCGCGCTACTTCGACACGCAATTTCACCTCGCCCCGTTCTGTAAACTTAAACGCATTAGAGAGAAGATTCTTCAAAACTTGTTGCAGCCGTTTAGCATCAGTATAGAGACCTTTTGGCAACCCAGCCTCAAGCTCTAATTGAAAACTCAACTTCTTATCCTGGGCGATTTGGCGGAAAGTTCGATCCAAATGATCTCGCAAGTCCGTAAACAACACTTGCTCAATTTCCACTGACATCGTGCCTGATTCAATCTTAGCGAGATCCAAGATGTCATTAATCAGCCCCAGCAAATCATTTCCCGCCGAGTAAATTGTGCGCGTGTATTCAACTTGCTTCAGAGTCAAATTGCCTTCAGTATTGTCAGAAAGCAATCGAGCGAGAATCAACAGCGAATTCAGCGGAGTTCGCAACTCGTGAGACATATTTGCCAGAAACTCCGACTTATACTTAGAAGTTAGAGCCAACTGTTCCGCTCTTTCTTCCAACAACCCCCTCGCCTGTTCGATATCTCGGTTTTTCCGCTCAACTTCCTTATTTTGCAGCGCTAGCAATTCAGCTTGTTCTTCTAATTCTTCATTCGTTTGTTGCAACTCTTCCTGCTGACTCTTCAACAGTTCCTCAGATGCGCGGAGCGACTGCGCTTGTTGTTCGAGACGCTTGTTAGTTTCCGTTAGTTCCTTTTGCTGAGTTTGCAACTCTTCTGCCAAAGACTGCGACTGTTTCAGCAACTCTTCCGTCCGCATACTCGCCGCAATTGTATTTAAGACAATGGCAATACTTTCTGTAAGTTGGTCGAGAAATGTCAAGTGTATTTCGCTGAATCGCCGGAACGAAGCTAACTCGATTACTGCCGTCACTTGTCCCTCAAAGAGTACGGGTAAAACCACGACATTCAACGGCGTAGATTCTCCCAGTCCCGATCCAATTTTAACGTAGTTTTCCGGCACCTCAGTCAACAGGATTCGTTCCTTTTCCAGGGCGCACTGTCCTACCAAACCTTCGCCTAAATGGAATCGGTTTCCTAACTGTTTGCGTTCGCGGTATGCGTAGGTACTTAACAGTTTGAGAAACGGATCGTGTTCCACAGCTTCCATCATAAAGAATACGCCATGCTGAGCCGAAACCAGCGGCGTCAATTCTGAGAGAATTAGTTTAGAAACAGTTTCTAAATCCCGCTGACCTTGTAGCATTCGAGTGAACTTAGCGAGGTTTGTTTTCAGCCAATCTTGCTCAGTATTCTTCTGCGTCGTCTCCCGGAGATTGGCAATCATCTGGTTAATGTTGTCCTTAACAATGGCAACTTCTCCTTCAGTGGCGACGGAAATTGACCTCGTTAAATCGCCTCTGGTAACAGCAATTGCCACTTCGGCGATCGCCCGCAGTTGAGTAGTCAAATTCGCCGCCAATTCATTCACATTATCCGTCAAATCTCGCCACGTCCCCGCCGCACCCGGAACCTTCGCCTGACCGCCCAATTTCCCTTCAATTCCCACTTCCCGCGCCACTGTAGTAACTTGATCGGCAAACGTCGCCAGCGTATCAATCATCTCGTTAATCGTATCTGCCAGAGTCGCAATTTCTCCCTTAGCTTCCAGCATTAATTTTCGCTTCAAATCACCATTCGCCACCGCCGTCACAACTTTAGCAATACCCCGCACTTGCGCGGTCAAATTGCCCGCCATCGAGTTTACATTGTCAGTTAAATCCTTCCACGTTCCCGCAACTCCTTTCACCTCAGCTTGACCGCCCAATTTACCCTCAGTTCCCACCTCCCGCGCCACCCGCGTTACCTCAGAAGCGAAGGAATTAAGCTGATCCACCATCACGTTAATAGTGTCTTTCAGTTCAAGAATTTCGCCTTTGACATCAACGGTAATTTTCTTGGATAAATCCCCATTTGCCACCGCTTTCGTCACTTCCGCAATATTCCGCACCTGTGCCGTCAAATTCCCCGCCATCAAGTTAACATTATCAGTTAAATCTTTCCAAGTTCCCCCTACACCCCGCACATAAGCTTGCACACCTAATTTACCTTCCGTTCCCACTTCCCTAGCAACTCTGGTTACTTCAGATGCGAAGGAACTCAACTGATCCACCATGATGTTAATCGTGTTTTTCAGTTCGAGAATTTCCCCTTTAACATCTACTGTAATTTTCTTAGACAAGTCGCCATTTGCCACAGCCGTTGTCACTTCCGCAATGTTACGGACTTGGGCGGTAAGATTACCCGCCATCGAGTTAACTGAATCCGTTAAATCTTTCCAGGTTCCGGCAACTCCTTTAACTTCAGCTTGCACGCCTAATTTCCCTTCGGTTCCCACTTCCCTAGCAACCCTGGTTACTTCCGAAGCGAAGGAATTTAATTGATCCACCATCGTGTTGACGGTGTTTTTTAACTCCAGAATTTCACCTTTAACATCTACAGTAATTTTCTTCGACAAGTCGCCATTAGCCACAGCCGTCGTAACAGCAGCAATATTCCGTACTTGCTCTGTCAAACTACCCGCCATAAAATTAACTGAATCCGTTAAATCCTTCCAAGTTCCTGCTACGCCTCGGACATCGGCTTGACCGCCGAGTTTACCTTCCGAACCCACTTCCCTAGCAACCCTGGTTACTTCAGATGCGAAGGAATTAAGCTGATCCACCATCACGTTAATGGTGTTTTTCAGTTCTAAAATTTCGCCTTTAACCTGTACCGTAATTTTTTTAGATAAGTCACCGTTAGCCACAGCCGTCGTCACCTCAGCAATGTTGCGGACTTGTGCTGTTAAATTGCCGGCCATTGAGTTAACTGAATCCGTTAAATCTTTCCAAGTTCCTGCAACTTCCTGCACTTCTGCTTGTACGCCTAATTTCCCTTCCGTTCCCACTTCCCTAGCCACCCTGGTTACTTCAGATGCGAAGGAATTTAACTGGTCAACCATCGTGTTGACGGTGTTTTTGAGTTCGAGAATTTCCCCTTTAACATCTACTGTAATTTTCTTAGATAAATCGCCCTTTGCCACAGCGGTTGTCACTTCAGCGATGTTCCGCACTTGTGCTGTCAAACTGCCTGCCATGAAGTTAACGCTATCCGTTAAATCCTTCCAAGTTCCGGCAACTCCTTTAACTTCTGCTTGACCGCCAAGTTTGCCTTCGGAACCTACTTCTCTCGCCACCCGCGTTACTTCAGATGCGAAGGAATTTAACTGATCCACCATGATGTTAATAGTGTTTTTTAACTCCAGAATTTCACCTTTAACATCTACTGTAATTTTTTTAGATAAGTCACCATTTGCCACAGCCGTCGTCACTTCCGCAATGTTCCGTACTTGTGCGGTAAGATTGCCGGCCATTGAGTTAACTGAATCCGTTAAATCTTTCCAGGTTCCGGCAACTCCCCGCACTTCAGCTTGCACCCCTAATTTCCCTTCCGTTCCTACTTCCCTAGCAACTCTGGTTACTTCCGATGCGAAGGAACTCAACTGATCCACCATGATGTTAATCGTGTTTTTCAGTTCGAGAATTTCCCCTTTAACATCTACTGTAATTTTTTTGGATAAATCGCCATTTGCCACAGCGGTTGTCACGTCAGCAATGTTACGGACTTGGGCTGTTAAATTCCCCGCCATCGAGTTAACTGAATCCGTTAAATCTTTCCAAGTTCCGGCAACTCCTTTAACTTCAGCTTGCACGCCTAATTTCCCTTCGGTTCCCACTTCCCTAGCTACCCGCGTTACTTCCGACGCAAAGGAGCTCAACTGGTCTACCATTGTGTTAACAATTTGCGCTGTTTGGAGGAATTCTCCTTTGAGGGGTCTGTCTTCTATTTCTAGGGCGATGGTTTGCGATAAATCTCCTTTTGCTACGGCGCGAATTACTCTGGCGGTTTCAGAGGTTGGTTGCACTAAATCTGTAATTAGGGTATTGACAGAGTTGACGCTAGCTGCCCATGACCCCTCGGCGCTGCCGATCGTCGCCCGCTGGGCGATTTTGCCTTCTTTACCGACAACTGTGCCGATGCGATCGAGTTCGGCCGCCATTCTCTCATTGAGTTCGATAATTTCGTTAAGTTCGTCAGCAATTTTCCCCGCTAGACCGGTCTGGTCTATGGGCATCCGAACTGAAAAGTCCCCTTTTTTGACGGCCACTAAGGTTCTGAGTAACTGTTTGGCATAACCATTATTGGAATTGGGGCTTGTTATCTGTGCAGTTGACATGACCGTTACCTTTGACGAGTTTGAAGGGGAAGGGGGGAAGATTTTTGAGATTATTGATATTATCCAACTAAAGCAGTGTCTGATTGCTTCTATTGAAAGATGGATGACAAATTGCTGTTTATCAGCTATTTTGTGACTGGTTATTTTATACGGGTTAGCAGGCTCTTCTTGGTAACGAGTTAATTGTCGGGTGTCAGGAACAGGCCCGAAAGCCTGTTCCACCCTGTGCCACAAAGAGTGAATTTTATTGTAGGGCGGGCAGGATGCCGGCGCTACAGATTACCAAGTGCGATTATTTCCAATTTTGCCACGAACTATTGAAAATAGAAGTACCCGGAAAGGCGATCGGATTAGCATTTTGTTGCAACCGCAACTGCAACACTTCCAAGTTTGGCTCGCGGGACGGCAATTCGTCCACTAATTCATAAGGTAGAATCCCCTTTTCTAGGGAAAAAGCAGCCGTAACTCCCGCCGCCACACCGGCAGACCATTCAAAAGAATGCACTCGATAAGCAGCGGCCGCTGTGTGACTAACAGCAATACTTTTACCCGCCACTAACATATTGTCAATTTTCTGAGGAATCATTGCCCGCAGCGGAATTTGGAAGGGATAAGCTTGCCCTTGACCTTTGCGAGTGCCTTCCCGTTCGGTATTTCCCGGTGCTTCCGGCGGACTGTTAGTCATGCAGGGGTGAAAGTCGATCGCATAATGACCGATACCCACAGAATCAGGATAAATCGTAGCGCGCGATCGCGATTTTGTATCCTCAACAGATTGACTTCCCACAGCCAAAGCCGGCGCATTCAAACCACCCACAGCCAACCACAACTTCCGATACTCTTCCTCCGACAAATTCTCGCGATAAAAATCAGCCGTAAAGTCAGTGCGAGACATATCAACTTCCCACACCGTAAAACCTTGAGGCTGATTGAAACTCGGCCGCCCAATAATACGCCGGCCCTCCCGCATATAAGGATATTTAGAAAGTCCGTGCACCGTCCCCATCGGCGAATCCAAACCGCTCAAAAAACGATTGTTTGGATTAGGCTTTTTGACTCCCTCTCCTAGCTGCGAGTCAGTAGTTCCTGTTACCAGCCAGTAGAAAAATCCTTTGGCATTTTCCTCTCCTCTTCGCAAAGTTTCCGTTCGCAAACCGCCCATCCATCCCCCCGGTTGCAGTTGACCGGACTCTTGCAACTGCTCGCGAGTGTAAATTAAATTATCTTGAGAATTGCCGGGACGATAGTCATTGCCCCAAGTCCAGTTTTGCATCGAAATATCCCCCGGATAAATCGGGTATTGCTTCGGGTCGGAAGGTCGCTTTTGATCCGGTCTCATGCTCCTGATTTGGCGGTAGCTGAAAACTAAGGGAAAGCTCGCCAATCTCTGCAATTCGTAACTGTAGTAAGGAGCGTATTGTTGATAAAAAGACGGGACTTGATGCTGCTGCGGTTCCTTCGTTGCTTCCATCGCAAAGGTGTAGGTAAAACCTTGAGTGCAGTAAGGGTCGCCGGTGGGGCTGGCTGAGGAAGGTTCGAGAGGGGAACGCGGGTCAATTCCGAGGCGGTAGGGAACATCGGCAAGTCCGATCAATTCGCCTGTTTCAGTGGCATCTACAACGTACCAATCAGCACCCCCCCTACTGCCAGAAAGGGAGGAACTTGTGGAATTCCCCCCCCTTCTGGGGTTAGGGGGGGTTCCAGATGCTTTAGGAATAAACCGAATAATAGTTTTGTTAAATCGCGGAGAATTTTCGTAGCGATAGGCATCTTCGATAGTCTGAGAAAGAGTTTCGGTGTTGATTGGCGGGGTGTTGGGGGCGGGTTTGTGTTGAATGGCGATCGCACTTTTAATTTGTTGACCACCAACCGTATTCCCCGCCACAGCAGGAGTAATTGCTAGTTCTTTAATAACTGTATTGGGAAACCATTTCAGCGTGCCTTTGCCTTTTCTAGCGGCATCCTGCAAGATGTTAAATAGAATTTTGTGACCGTCGTAGGGCATGAAACACGAATAGCTAACCCAACAGCCTCCGGGATTTAGCCGGCCGTAATGTTCCTTGATCCGCTCCCGCAATTCTAGGTAGCCACGGGGGTAAAATAAGAGCGATCGCTGAGTATCTCTTTCATCGAGTGCGGAAGTTCCCTGGGAGGAAATTTGACCGCCTACCCAGTCAGTAATTTCAGTGAGACAAACTGTGCGCCCTGCCAGCAAACCTTCGTAAGCGGTAGCAGCGCCTGCAAGCCCGCCGCCTGCTACTAGAATGTCGCAAGTTTCTGCATTGTCTGGATTGCGACCCGGTGCGGCAAATACTGGCGAAATGTTCCCAATCGCGGAAATTATGCCGAGGGTGAGGCTAAGGATCGATCGACCTTTGAGCCAAAATAGATACTGTCGAAGTTTCATCGGAGATTGTGGAATTAATTTTGACATAGCGCGAAAAACACTCATCCCATCTAAATGTTTATTTTGCAGTATACTGGTATTTCGCGGTGTTGTCAGGGAAAACTTTTTTAGAGAAGAGGCATTAATACCAGCAACAACTATTGAACAGCCGGATGAACATTATGCTCAAAATAGTCAAATTTTTTAGGTTATTTATTCCTTTTGAGAGTTTAACAATTACCACCAGTTTGACTTATTCGGAAGTTTTACGCAGGTTGGACGAAGTTGTTACTCCTCCAAAAGTTTTTAGAATAATTATACCCTTTGGGCCGCCACCTGCGAAACCCTATGAAGGAACGATTTCTGGCAAAACCTTCAAAATCAATCGCATCATCATCGGGAGACATTTATTGTTCCCAATTATACAAGGAGATATACATACTCAACAATTCGGTTGTTCCATCAAAATTAGGATGAGTTTACATAAAACAGTTATAGGACTTCTGATTCTTTGGCTGTGGACAACTGGCAGTATTGGAATGTTTGCTTTATTTGCTTGGTTAGTAGAACCATCCGTGGGAGCCATATTTTTACCAATCTTAGGAATGTTTATTGTTGGCTGGCTTTTGTGCTTGATTCCCTTTAAGAGAGAAGCAAAAGCAGCTACAAAATTTTTGTCTATTCTGTTAACCTAAAGTAATTCATTACGACAATATTTTAGCTGTATTATTAAAAGCAATCTGGCTTCATCTGCGCTAAAAAAAACTCAATTTTCCGGGATTACCCATGCGTCAAAACCAACTGAAACAAAAAATTAAACAAGGCGAAACAGTCCTCGGTTTATTTATGAACTGCGCTTATCCCGCATTCATAGAAATATGCGGTCACGCTGGATTCGACTTTGCGGTTATCGATATGGAACACGGGCCCCTGAACCCGCTTGCTGCTGAAGATTTGTGTCGCGCCGCCGACTGCACTGGAATTGCACCGATTATTCGCGTCCGCAAAAACGACGGGCCGCAAATTCAACGAGCTCTCGACATCGGCAGTGCAGGCGTTCAAGTACCTCAAATTGAAAGCAAAATCGATGCCGAAACCGCTGTCAAAAGCGCTAAATACAGTCCTCTGGGCACGCGAGGCCTTTCCTTCGCTACGCGGGCGGGACTTTACACCGCCGCAGGTACAAATATCACCGACAAACTCAACGAAGAATCCTTAGTTGTGATTCATGTCGAAGGCAAAGCTGGCATCGACAACCTGGCAGAAATTGTTACTGTGCCAGAGGTTGACGTGATTTTTCTGGGGCCTTACGATCTGTCGCAGTCGATCGGCATTCCCGGCCAAGTCCGCGATCCCCGCGTCATCGACATGATGCAGGAGGCAGTGCAAACCATCCGCAAAGCAGGCAAAGCCGCCGGTACTTTTGCCGAAAACCCCGAAATCGCCCAGCAGTGGATTGATGCTGGCGTTCAGTACGTCGCACTTGGGGTCGATGTTGCCGTTTTCCTGCGGGCCTGTCAGTCGCTGGTGAAAGCAGTCAATCGATTTTAGATTTTAGATTTTAGATTTTAGATTTTAGATTGGGGATTTTGGATTAAAAGAAGAACCAGCCCCGGATTCATCTTGCAAGCTTTACGATATCTTTGCAATTTTTGTAGTGTCTTTTACGACACATACAAAAAACCTGCGCTAGAGTAGAAGCATACACCTCCTCCCGGCAAAATTAGGGAGGGGAGCAAGGCTTCAGGGAGTAAAATCTATGAAAACCGTATTAGAATCCATTCATTTGGATTATGCTTTCATGTTTACTTTCAAAAAAGTAAACTCGATTAAGCTAGAAGGTTTCAAGGAATTTTTTGACGATATGCCTGTCGATCCGTATGTGAAAGGTAAGTATCGTTCGAGAAGATTATCGCGGTTTGCAGTCAACGGAAATGAGTTAGTTAAGTTACCTCACGGCTATTTGTTTCAAAGCAAAACATACAATCCGCTAGTGGGTGATATCAGGCGGGAATTTGCCGAATTGGACGATCGACTAATTGCCCTCGATAATTTCAAACAGATGATTTTTGCTTTTTTCGATTCCTGCAAAATTCACCCGGAAGCTGAAATCGGCATCCATCAAATCAGGACGACTTGTTCACCAAACAATTTCGGCAACCCCGCACCGGAAGGCATTCACCAAGACGGTACTGACTTTATCGGAATTTTCTCGGTGGACAGAACTAATATTGTAGGCGGGGAAACGCATTTGTACTTGGCTAAAAGAGAGAAGCCTGTTTTTAATAAAATTCTGCATCCGGGAGAATTGCTGTTAGTTAACGACCACGAGTTTTTCCACTTTACTACGCCGATTAAACCGGAATCTGAAGGAGTGGGAACCAGGGATGTCTTTGTGCTGACTTCTCCGAGTTTGCTTACCGATTGAGGATACAGTCTGGGACGAATAACCTAATGATGTAATACCAATTTAATGTGAAGTTGCACATATCTCGATCCCCCTCGCATACCCCCTACTCCCCCTGATTGTTGGGGAGTAGGGGTTGACTTTGAGAAGAATCTTGTCCCCCCCTTAGTAGGGGCGGTGCGACCCCTACTCCCCGTGCCCGCCCTCTTGGCTAGGGGGGATCGGATTCTATGCAACCTCATAAAAAATTGGTATAAGGTGCGCGCCGCGCACCTTACTCCGATTACCCATTACTGCATCCAACATATCGCCTTTTGGTTGCGCCCCCACCCATCTCGATCGTGGTTAATGCTTGGGAAAATCGATTCCTGAAATTGATATTCCTTCCATCTTCTCCACATATCGTCCTTGAGCCGCTACACACTCTGCCATTTTTTGAGCTTGTATGGGTTGACTCCTTCGATCGGGCGAGATACCTCTATACTCCCATGTACCGCGAATGTCGCCAGAGAATGCTTTTCCATTGTTTTTTAATACTAGCTCTGTGCCAGTTGCATCAATATAGTATTTCCCATTTTCAACAGACACGCTGCTAATTGTGATAGATTCGACTCCTTTGTAGGGATTTGCAGGGCCATCAACGATCTTGATGCAGATTCTATTGTTTTGATGTGCAATCTCTCTACGGGAGTTATTGAACATTGTTCCTTGAGCGTAGTAAGCTCCTGTGGGTAGAATTGTAGACCCTTGTGGATTACTTTGAGCAGATGACAATGATGAGTTTGACAGAAGGAGAGAACTAACAATTAGTGTTTCGATCGCCAAAAATTTCATTTGCAACAAAACTCCATTAAAATTGTTTTTTAAGATTCTACACGATCGCAGATGCTCTATAAACTTCTCTAGAGTTCTTGCAAAAGTCAAATTCACCGCCCGCAAGTCCCCCCTTATTAATGCCTCTAACAACTCACCGATAAATCTTATCGAAACTTCCGTTCAGATTCTTGAATCGGAACATCATTAATGCTAGCTTCACGTCTTCGCATTAACCCATTTTCTGCAAATTCCCACTGTTCATTACCATAGGCGCGATACCAGTAGCCAGAATCATCGTGCCACTCATACTCAAATCGAACAGAAATCCGATTTTCTGTAAAACTCCACAGTTCTTTCTTTAAACGGTAATCTAGTTCCTTTCCCCATTTTCGTCTTAAAAAAGCCTTGATTTGTTCCCGTCCGCTGAAGAATTCGGCACGGTTTCGCCACTGAGAATCTTCCGTATAAGCTAAGGCTACTCGTTCTGGATCGCGGGTATTCCAGGCATCTTCAGCAGCTTGAACTTTGGCTTTAGCCGTTTCCAACGTAAAGGGCGGTAGAGGTGGTTTAGTTTCCATCAGCTTTGTTTTTTGTGATTATAAAAGATTAGGTGCGGGATGCTCGCGCTACAGAGATAGTTTTGGGACTTTGATATCAATCCTCAGCATCGGGATCGATTCCCATTGCTCGCAGTCGCTCCGCTAACTGGGTAACTTTTCGCTCTGCTTGTTCGGCTCTTTCTCGTTCTTTCTCGGTTCGAGCCCGCTCAATTTCAACTTGTTCGGAGCCAGTTAACAGCAAATTCCCCTGCGAATCCCACCACCGCAGCCAAAGCAGTTCTTGATTTTGATAGCTTCCCTGCCACAGTCCCAATTCTACATCTAGTACAGGAATCGGATAGTGACCGCGTTCGTTTGGCTCCATCCTTCGATACCCAAAATCTATCAGGTGATAGACTTCTAAATTGCCAGTTCTCATTTCATAAATACCGTAGTAAGGGATGCGGATAATTCTCTCGTACACCCAAAACTTACCGGGTTTAGTTGTTGTACCGTCGGCCGCCACAGAAAGCGGAGTACGTGAAGCGAAGCTATCCCGAAGGGAATCGCGCTCTTCCTCTCCATTACCGCTAGCAAATTCTAAAGCATTGACATACTCACCGACCTGAAGGTACGGTGATTCTTAAGCCTCGCGACTTAAGTTTCTGCTTCTTCGCAACTGCCTCCACCCTCAAAGAGTTTTGGTCTTATGTTCGCTCCACAGACTAACCCCGCAAGCCCTGCGGTTTTTACGTGTCGAATACCAAACGGAATTCTTCGTAGGTTTGATTCTAGGGTTAGACTTCCATTGCCCTATCCTATGCATCCCGGTCTACCGATTTTGCTTCGCCGCCAGCACCTCGGGCTGAACTTCGCTCGTATAGGCTGTTTGATCCATCGTCTCGGGTGGGTCGTTGACCAATTACATTCTAATATAAAGCCGTCCTAAAAGGACGGGGTTTCTACCCAAATTTGTGATGAACGGAGCCATGTGTTCCCGCCAAAGTACATAAGAACGGCGAAAACCATCGAGTGTTGCGGGTACATTCGGCACGTAAAACCAATCCGGTGCTTCTGCACCTCGCTCTGGCGGGTCAGTTTCTCGCCAGTAAATGCCGCAATCTTGCCCGATCGCATATTGTCCGTCTGGATGCAGTCGCTCTACAACAGGCCCGATCGAATCTGTCAAAATGATGCTCTGGGGATGCTCCTGAAAATTTTTCACAAATGTACCGTCTTCGTCTGGCAATTGGTTATGGTCGGGGAATGCAGGAGGCAGACCTGTAGCAGTTATTGTCTCATTCATAGCCGTTTCCGTGCAGTTATTGTTCATTGTACTGCGAAATTTTATAGCAATCTGATTTGAAACTTTAGCTAATATTCGCTAATATAAAAAAGCATCCTAAAAGGTAAGTCAGATGGTTGTCGCAATTTCTAAAGCAGGATTGGGTACAGGTGCGGCTTTCCTCTCAAACGTGACATGGGAGACTCTGGAAAAGTTGGATGCAGATTTGGCGGAAACTGGGGCGCATTTAACTTATTTGGATGGGTGTTTAGAAATTATGGCTCCTTTTTCTGAGGAACATGAAGAATCTAGAAACACTTTAGATCAGCTTTTAGAGATTTATATGCGGACGAAGAACATTCGTTTCTACGGGCGCGGCAGTACAACTATCGGGATGAAGGAGTTAGGTGCACGGAAGGAACCAGATGAGTCTTATTGTTTGGGTACGCGCAAGTCGGTTCCAGATTTGGCGATCGAAATAACAGTGACGAGTGGTGGAATTGATACGCTGGAAATCTATCGTCGGGTGGGAGTGCAGGAGGTTTGGTTTTGGGAGGATGGGGTAATTTCGGTTTATTGCTTGCGTCCAACGGGGTATGAATTGGTGAGTAAGAGCGAACCTTTGCCGGAGTTGGATTTGCGATCGATCGAGTTTTATTCGCGGATGGCGGATCAATATGATGCGGTGAATGCTTTTATGCGATCGATGTAGAAGTTGAGAAGTGCTACTATATAAACTGATTGATGCAGGTGAAGTTACAAGACACAATAAAGCCCCCTTAAGAAAACCAAACACAACAACTGCTGGCATTCAAACAAGCTTTTAATTATAAATTGATTTCTATAGGGAGTTTTTTCATTTTAGCTCCTATTTATTTCTCAAATAGAGACAAGATGAGTTTTCACATTTAGTAGATGACGAAAGAAAGGCGAGGCTATATGTATTTAATCGCTTGTTCTATTGTTGTTGCAGTTAAATTGTTTTGACTGTTATAAACAAACAAGTAATTTTTTTGGTTTCCTTGGACAAAAAATCCATTAGGCTCACGTGTTGAAGGAACAATTCGGATTTTACCTTGGAGAACCGTAGGAAGAAGGATTTCATCTTCTGTTCCAAAGTTTTTGATGCCATCTCCTATTAACCGCGAGTTTAAGTTGGCAGCAAATGAATCTGGATCTCCAGCAATGCCTACAAGTATACTGCTACCGGAGCCAGTCAAAGTATCAGATCCAGATTCTGAAGCAAGCTCGGAATTACGAGGGGCTGTGCGACCTACTCCTATTACTTCACTGCCATTAGAATAAGCAGCAACGCTATCTTGTCTTGGAATCACAGGGGTAGGGGTGGGAGTCGGAGCCGGAGCGGGTGTAGGAGTAGGCGTTGGGCTTGGTGTGGGAGTTGGAGTAGTTATAGCTTGAAGAACTCCGTTTTCGACAGAAAAGTTACCGATTAAAACATCTCCTTCTGCAGGATTGTAGTCTGGAAGTTGATCTCCTGCTTTGACATTGAAAGTATCGCTGCCATTACTCCCGTAAAGAATGTTGATACCTTCACCACCAAATATGAAATCGTCACCTTTGCCACCGTAGATGGTATCGTTACCTTCACCGCCGTAAATTGTATCGTTACCTTGATCGCCGCGGAGAAAATCATCTCCACCACCACCATACAAGATATCGTTATCTTTGCCAGCGTAAATGGTATCGTTACCACCATTGCCAGAAAGGGTATCGTTACCTTGGACACCAAAAATGATTCCAGATTATTGAATTGCGTCATTGCCGTTGGTTCCAACAATAGCGCCTTTGAACTCACCGTCTTGGATAATAGTCATTGTCGTTGTTTCCTTTTTTTGTAAAATGCCAAAACACCAACTTTTGGGTGAGTTTTTCTTGTACCTTGTTGGTTTAAATAAAACTTTTACCTAAAAAGTTATCCTAACGAGTTTTTATGCTTTTGTCAAGAAGTAAAACAAAGACATCTTTAGAATAGGTCTTTTAGTAGTAGGGTGCGTCACCTTGCCATTTTTCACCAAAACGATCGATTATCGCAGGTGACACACCTTACTTTTGTTGGTAATCAAATTGCGCTCGCCCCTCCCCTACCATCTCCAGTAGCAGAAGAAGCGCGATCGTTTTATTTAATATAATTGACAAAACCCTCTCAAGTTTAGAGGTTCTCCCAATCACTAATATCAACTTTAGCCTGTCGCAAAATCTTAGCTAAAAAGTTGGCACTGATATCACCTTGATGAGGATTGGGGATGGTAATGCGAAGGTTATCTTTCAACATGAACTGATGCCTTTTTCCCGAATAGGGGCCGTCAAATCCCAGTTGTTTCAGATAATAAATTAAGTCTCGACGTTTGACGGGTTTTAAAGGAGGCATCAGGCAACTTCCTTGGTAACTGTAAGGTCGATATTATCAAGGACAGGTAAAGGAAGTTTCAGGGTGAGACTAAGTAAAATCCAGTCTTCCAATACCTCTTGCAATTCTTCTCGACAAGCTTCGAGACTTACAGCATTTGCATAGACTCCCTCACAGATAGGAATTTCTCCGTAGAAAGTCCCATCATCAGGGAAAATTTCATACTTAGCTTGCTTCATAGCAGCTTGGATGTATTTAGTTAACATATTAAAGCAATCTCCTTTAAGGTGACAAAACGAATTGGGATGATATCAAGCCAACCTTGATTAGCAATAGAGCCAAACAAAATTATGGCCTGTCCGTTGAGATTACGATCGATCAAAAAAATTATGCTTTAGCATCAAGTTTGGCCTTAGTCGCTCGAAGTTTTTCCCAAGCAGCTTCGGTTCCTGGTTTTGGTGGCATGGCGGCTATTCTGGCAATGAGATCGCGATTTTTTTCTTCATAATACAGCCGCAATTCTTCAGCTTCCTTAAGCACCATTTGATACTCAGCTTCAACATCAGCGCGATTTGCCTCAATATAAGCTAAAGCTGCGTTAATTTGTTCCTCTGTAAGGTCAAACAATCCCTTGATAAACTTAGGCGGATATTGAGCCGTCACATAGTCCATGATGTCGTAGATGGTGATGCGCGTACCTGCGATCGACAGTCCTCTTTCTGTACGGATGATAGCTGTTTGTTCGTCGGATATGCTTGTCATGCCATAACCTCCTCGAAGTTATTTCTATATTATAATAATTATCAAAAACCTTGCAACAATCATTAGTTTTTGGTTTGTTTCCTGTTTTAGTAACACGATCCAAAATCCAAGAAACCGGGTTTCTGCGATAATTACGCATCTTTACCGAGATTTTGAAAAGAAACCCGGTTTCTGACTCCCCACAGACTCCAAGAAACCGGGTTTCTGCGATAATTTACGCATCCTTACCGAGATTTTGAGAAGAAACCCGGTTTCTAACTCCCACGCGCCCCAAAATCCAAGAAACCGGGTTTCTGCGATCGTCTTGGAATTCTCACGCCCGATTTAGTGAAGAAACCCGGTTTCTAACTCCCACGCGATCGCCCAACTTCAACTAAACCCAGCTAACCACAGCGGAAGCATCAACAGCAACCCGACAGAAGTGATGGCGATGCTGCTAGCTAACAAATCGCGATCGAGCTCGTATACTTCTGCTAAAATCAGCACCGAAAGAGCTGTGGGCGTTCCCGACATCAACACCAACACGAACCTCGGATCGCCACTCAATCCGAAATAACTAGCACCCAATCCGATTAGCACCGGCACAATTACCACTTTTAACAGCGACGGGATTAACGCCAGTTCAAAACTTTCCCATTTCTTAATAGACCTCAGCCGGATGCCAACCAGCAGCAAAGCACTGGCAATTACCACCCAAACAGCAGTCTGCAATCCCGATTCCACTGTCTCGGGCAGGGGGATGTTTCTAGTATAAAAACCAATTAAAAATGCCCACAGAGCGGGAACTGTCAGCACGTCCCGGATCTGAGTCCACCAGTGATTTTTTTGCTCGGAGTTCCCAAAATAGCTAGCAATAAATACACCGAAACAATAAGTTCCAATAACATTGTTAGTGACGCTGTACAATACAGCCCAGTTGTTGTTATCGCTGCTGATGATAGACGGGGTGATTGCTAATCCAACAAAGCCCGTATTCCCTAACATCGCAGCTAGGAGAAAACTGCCTTGGCTCGATCGCTTCAGGGAATTAAAATTTAATAAAAATAAGTTCACCAGAGAATTTTTGCCCTGAAAATAGGGCTTTTGGATGTGGGCCGCACTCAGCCTACGCAATAATACCCAAGTCAGCCAAGCACAACTCGTACTCAGAAATAACACGAATATGGCGATCGCCGGCGTGAATCCCACAGCACCCGAAAAATCGCTCTGACGGGCTAAAACTAGAATTTGCAGCGGTATCCCAATCCAGAAAAGAAAGTGGCTCAGCAGCTTGGGAAAATCAACTGGGATGTACCGAAACAGCAGCAGTCCCAAGCCCGTCCAGATAACTAGAGGGGTATAAGCGTGAAATAAGGTTTCAACCATAAAAATTTAACTTGACAATTGGAAATGCCTTTATGTATTAATAGTAATGCTAAAGTCCGTTTAAGAAATGCGAATTATCGTTAGCGGAGCCCTCGAAGAGGATCGCACTTGCACGCTTTTTCGTCCTAGCGTGTTCGTAGCACTGCTGTGCCGAAAATTTCCGCCCAAATTCCCGCACCTTCCAGGACACAATCCTCAGACTGGCCGCCCCAAATGCTTGCAGCTTTTTGCCTTCCGATTCACCAAACCTCTGTTAATTTGACCAATGTGCGATCGAGTTATCTTGCCTTTTCCGAACAGATGTCCCACGTTTTCCTGCCGTTTCGCTCTAACGGAAATACGGCGACACTAAAGCTGCTAATGACTTGCACTCATTAATTCAATTTCAAAGCATTAACAGGCACCTCATCCCAAGAACTAACAGTCCGCAAGGTAGCAACCCAGCCCTGCTGTTTTTGCTCGGCCGTCAAATTCTTCTCAAAAGATTCGTGGCAATCCTTCGCTTGAGTCTCATCGCAACAAGCAATACAAGAATAAAGAATGCCCGACGGATCGATTTGCTCGTTTACCCAAATAATCACGATCTACTCTCCCAATTAACTTAACTATTATCTAAATTTTCCTATATTTTTGTCAATTAAGTAGGTAGGTATTAATTAACCCTAGTGCGGCATTTTAGGTTAACAGGCAAGATGCCTGTTCCACACACAGGCAAGATGCCTGTTCCACACACAGGCAAGATGCCTGTTCCACAACAGATGAATTTTTTGTGGGGAGTAGGGGTTGGGCTTCTAGCCCGCCCTGAATTACGCAAGATGCCGTTCCAAACACAGGCAAGATGCCTGTTCCACAACAGATGAATTTTGGGTGGGGCGTTGCTCCTAGCCCGCCCTGAATTACGCAAGATGCCTGTTCCACTAACTAACAGGCAAGATGCCTGTTCCACACATAGGCAAGATGCCTGTTCCACAACAGATGAATTTTGGGTGGGGAGTAGGGGTTGGGCACGCGAGCCCGCCTGAATTACTTCGATGCCAAAGTTGCCAAAGACTCGCCCGCAACCCGGCAAATCCGCCAGTCGGGCATCACATCAGCACCGATACGCTTGTAAAATCCGATCGCCAATTCATTCCAATCCAAAACGCTCCATTCCAAACGCCCGCAGCCCCTTTCTACTGTCAACTGCGCTAAATAAACTATCAAAGACTTGCCAATTCCCCGCCCTCGAAACTCAGGCACCACAAACAAATCTTCCAAATAAATTCCCGGCTGAGTCAAAAAAGTAGAATAATTGTAAAAAAACAGCGCCCAGCCCACAACTCGACTCTCGCACTCGGCTAAAATCGCTTCAACAAAAGGTCGATCGCCAAACAAATGATTCTCCAAATCAACCGCATTGCCCGTAACGGCATGAGATAATTTTTCGTACTCAGCTAAAGCTTTAATCAAATCAAACAGCACCGGCACGTCGGCGCGGGTAGCTGGACGCAAAATTACCTCAGAAGACATAAATAAGTAAGTAGTACGCGACAATCAACAATTAAAAATACCACATCAAGACATTTTTAATTTGTAATTTTTAATTAATTTTTTCCACATTAAACCAGCATATTTACGGTGGCCTCGGAGTGCCACCCCACAATAATTTTAAGATTTTTCAAAATGCCAACTCAATGTTTTTTACTTTATTTCAACCAGCCCTTCAATCGTTCCGTCACTTGAGGGCGACGCAGCTTTCGCATTGCCTTATTTTGAATTTGACGGACTCGTTCGCGGGACAAATTGAACAAACTGCTGACCTCTTCTAAAGTGTAAGGTTCGCCGGTCAGCAAACCGTAACGCATAGCAACAATCTCTTTTTCCCGCTCAGTCAAAATACTGTCCAACACCTCCAAAATATCTTGGCGCATCATCATCTCATTCATCTGAGCTTCGGGAGATTGCGTCGCGTTATCTTCGAGAACATCCAAAAGTTCCGAACTTTCTTCTGAGCCGATGCGGTGGTTGAGAGACAAAGATTGCCGACGTACTTGCTGGAGGTAGCGAAGCTGTTCGCAAGTAACTTGCATTTCTCTAGCAAGTTCAGTTTCACTTGGATTGCGTTGAAGAGAACGCTTCAAATCTCGATAAACTTTTTTGAGTTTATTTAACTGTTCGACAATGTGAACAGGCAAGCGAATCGTCCGCCCTTGATTGGCAATTGTCCGGGTAATTCCTTGGCGAATCCACCAATAGGCATAGGTAGAAAACTTGTAACCCTTCTCAGGATCGAACTTTTCGGCGGCTCGATTTAAACCCAAAGCTCCTTCCTGAATTAAATCGAGAAAAGGCACGCCCCGATTAAGATAGCGTTTGGCAATCGAAACCACCAAGCGCAAATTCGAGCTGATCATTTTCCGTTTCGCCGACTGACACTGGTGGCGAAGCTGTTGCAGTTGAGTTTCGCTTATCCCCAAAGCCGCAGCGAGTTCAGCTTTTGTCGGCACTCTGTCCAATTCCTGCTGCAAACGCTGTTCAAGTTCATCCAGGGCTACCAATTCTTGAACGCGGCGCGCCAACTCTACTTCTTCGGCTGCTGTCAGTAGAGGATACCGAGCCATTTCCTTGAACAAAGCTCCCACTGGATCGTCGGCAGACCAGTTGTTGTATGCTGACGATCGAGTTACCGTCGGACGATCGATCTCGGTGTCTTCATCTTCTGTGATCGCGAACGAGGCGTCGGGTGCCACCGCAAAACTGCCTAGGTCAGATTCTGCCATATCGTGCTTGGTGTCGGTGGAAGGATTTGAAAAGTATCCCTTAACTTTAACCAATTTAACCGGAAATTTCCGAAATCCATCTAGAAGCTCGTGACAGAAATTAGATGGCCCCAATTTTATACCTTTCTATTGAGTTCGAGCCAGTAAAGGAGCTGCTTGCAATAATTGCTGAGTATAAGGGTGCTGCGGATTAGTAAAAATATCCCTAGTCTTACCGATTTCAACAATTTTGCCAGCATTCATTACCGCAATACGATCGCAAAAAAATCTCGCCACCCACAAATCGTGCGTAATAAACAGATAAGTCAAATTAAATTCCTGCTTCAACTCCAACATCAGCTCTAAAACTTGAGTCTGCACGCTGGCATCCAGCATACTCACCGGTTCGTCGCAAATTATCAGTTGCGGCCGAGTAATCAAAGCGCGGGCGATCGAAACTCGCTGCTGTTGTCCTCCTGACAATTCCCCCGGATAGCGACGAAAGAAATCCTCCCCTGGACTTAAACCCACCCGTTCTAACATTTGGATTACTTGTTTTTTAGCTTCGCTGCCATTAGCTAATTTGTGAATAAACAAAGGGTCAGCAATACTTTGCCCGACAGTCATCATCGGATTCAGGCAAGCATGGGGGTCTTGAAAGATCATTTGCATTTCGCGGCGGTGCTTCCTCACAGCATCGCGGTTCAGGGCAGTTATATCTATTCCTTGAAATTCCACTTTGCCACCTGTCGCGGTAATTAGCTGCAAAATCGTGCGTGACAAGGTACTTTTGCCGCAGCCGGACTCCCCCACGAGCCCTAGGATTTCTCCCCGTTGTAGCTCTAAACTAACGCCATCTACGGCTTTTATTACCTGGCGATTCCTGGAAAACAACTGATCTAATAAATTGCTTTCTAAACTGTAGTGTTGCTGCAAATTGGTTACGGTCAAAAGAGGCGCATTTGTTGAGTTTGCAGTAACCGCTTCAGTCCTGATTTCCTCGAATGCTAACCCTTTGTCAGAATCGGCTTGAATGTGCAAAGCTGCTTTGAGGAGCGATCGAGTATATTCGTGCTGCGGCTTTTCAAAAACGTTTTGCACCGGCCCTGTTTCTACGACTTTACCGCCGTACATCACTGCAATGCGATCGCAATACTCAGCCACCATCGCCAAATCGTGAGAAATCAACAAAATAGCCGTTCCCCGTTCCTCACAAAGTCTGGTTAATTCCTGCAAAATCTGAGCAGCTACAGTTACGTCCAAACTTGTAGTCGGTTCGTCCGCCACAATTAATTTGGGATCGAGCAAAAGAGCCAAAGCAATTGCTACTCTTTGCCGCATTCCGCCACTAAATTCGTGGGGAAATTGCGACCAGCGAGACGCGGGAATTTTCACAGCTTCCAAAATGTCGATCGCCCGTTTCTTAGCTTGCTTGCGATCCAAATTCGGTCTGTGAGCTTGCAAAGTCTCGATGCAATGTTCTCCTACAGTCATCAAAGGATCGAGACGAGTCATCGGATCTTGAAAAATCAATGCTACAGCTTCGCCCCGAAACCGTCTCAGCCGCGAAGCATTCATATCAAACACCGACTCTCCAGCAAAACTAACTCGCCCCTCAATCAGCGTTGAATCCGGCAGCAACCGCATCGCCGCCCTTCCCAAAGTTGACTTACCGCACCCAGACTCCCCAACTAATCCGAGCTTTTCCCCCGGTTTCAGCGTCAGGGAAACCCCGTCAACGGCCCAACCAGATTGGCCTCGCCGCTGAGGATAAGCTACTCGCAGATTGTCAACGGAAAATAGAGAAGAGTCATTAGTCATTAGTCATTAGTCCTTAGTCAATCGATTTTAGATTTTAGATTTTGGATTTTAGATTAAAGAATTAAAGCATTAACCCCACGGATAAATTCGGGGGCTTGTATCCTGGACGTTTTCGGTCAGTAGTCAGTGGTCAGTGGTCAGTTGTTATTTGTTATTTAATGGTCAATATACTGGCTGTTAGTTGTTACTTCTTAGTGTTTCAGAGTTATTAGTTATGGGCAAGAGACTGCTCTGCTGTTTGTAAATACAAATAAAAATAGCTACAAACAAAGCTTTTATTAGTACATCATTCACCGAGCAACTGATAACTGACAACTGACAACTGACAACTAACAACTGACAACTGACAACCATCAACTGACTAAATTTCCTTTCGCTTCAACTCAGCTCTCCGCAGTATGTAAGTAGCGGCACAATCTGCGTGAGGATGGTCTGCTAAAACTTCCGCGAGTTCCAATACATATCCGGCGATATCCGGCCCCAGCTTCTCAGTCAGCACTTGACGTTCCCGAGAGGCGAGTTCTTGCACGCGGGCCTTAGCTTGCCAATTCGCAGAAAACATCTTGTCAATCTCGGTGTGGAATCCCAGACTTTCGAGAATGTCCCACTCGCCGTTATCGCACCAAATGCCTCCGCACAACATACAGCGCTCTATGTAAAAGGGCACTCTGCTGAAAGGAACTTTCGCCCGCGACAGATAGTGACCGTCTTCGGGACACAGCGCTGCTTTGCTGTCGTAGACAGAGGGGGTGAATTCTATGCCGAGAGTCCCTGTCGCATCAGGCTTGTCGGATTTGTTGTACCACTGGCTTTGCTCTTTTTGCCAAGCTTCGTATTCTCTGCCTGGAATCCAGATACCGTAACAGTTGGGACACCACTGCACGGACATACGACCGGCTAAGGTACCGCCATCTAAATTGGGATGTTTACATTTTGGACATTCCACCGCTTTATTTCTCCTTGCCTTATTAATTCCCTGTTAATTCAATTATTAATTCTGTATCTGGGCGGGCCCTGAAGAACCAGAATTTTTTTGCAGCAGCGCGCCACAGTAGCCAATTAGCGTGTTAAGCCGCGCGATCGCCCCAGTTTGCCTCGCCTTTGCTGTCGCTGGCTGGCGCGACGCTTGCAAAAACGTGACATCTGTCCCCAATAACCGCAGTTGCTTGTGAATTTCCGTCAAATAGGACTGCTCTGGGGGTGTTTCTGAGGCGTCTAAGTCATCGCTTTCGGCTCTCATAATTTGGTTTCCGAAAAATTGTTGCACTTTTCTGTATTCGATCGCCAGCGCGGCCCGATCCAGATTATCCTGTGCAGCAGTTCTTTGTAGTTGTTCTAGCGCTTGCTGTAATTCTTGGTAGCACTGGCGGCGGTCTTCGGACAATATCATGATTTTGTAAACAAATTTGTATTTATAATCTAAGTAGATACTTACTTAAGTTTGCTCATAGGGAGGGAAGCTGTGCGTTTTTGGAGCTATTCCCTGTTTTGTGAGAACTTTTTTTGATTTTCTGCCCTAACTCTACCCTTCTGGCTGCTGCTTTTAGTTTAGCGTTGCCGGTAAATGCCGATCGCCCGCAACCTCAACGGCTACCGCCAAAATATGCTTATTTTACCCGATTTTCCCCGATCGACAGACTGCGGCGGTGGCAGTGGTGTCACTATATTTTCCTACCTCCGAGGGGGGGCGACTCGGAATTAGATAGGTAGAGTTAACAGAAAAATCGACTATTTTTTTGAATTGCCAATTGTGGCATTCAAGTAGTTTAGTATAGCTAAACACATAATTTCGGCAATTCAACCAAAAACTGGCTTTTAACCATTTGTATTTCTAAGTTTTAAAGGTGTACCCCATGAACGCGAACACTCTGACTCCCTCTCCTTCGATCGATCCTGCTGTAGTTCCCGATTGGCTGCAAGAATGCCTGAATGCTCGATCGGAGCCTGATGGGGGCTCTAACCCGAATTGCTCGACTGACGACAGCTTAATTTGTCGGGCCTTTGAATTTGCCCGCGACTTGCACGAAGGACAATACCGCAAATCGGGAGAACCTTACATTTGCCATCCGGTAGCTGTCGCTGGAATACTCCGGTATATGGGCGGCAACAACGTCATGATTGCCGCCGGCTTCCTCCACGACATTGTTGAAGATACAGATATTACTCTCGAAGAAATAGAACAGCGGTTCGGCGCCGAAGTGCGACAGTTGGTTGAAGGTGTCACCAAGCTTTCTAAGTTTAATTTTTCCAGCAAAACAGAGCGCCTTGCGGAAAATTTCCGCCGAATGTTCCTAGCAATGGCTAAAGATATTCGCGTCATTGTGGTCAAACTGGCAGACAGGCTGCACAACATGAGGACTTTGGAGCATTTGTCCGAAGAAAAGCAACGCAGTATTGCCCTAGAAACCCGAGATATTTTTGCTCCCCTAGCAAACCGTTTGGGTATTGGCCGCTTTAAGTGGGAATTGGAAGATTTAGCGTTTAAATACCTGGAACCCGAAGCTTACCGCGAAATTCAGGAATTGGTGGCCGAGAAGCGAGCCGATCGAGAAACTCAACTCGCAGAAGTCACAGATAGTTTGCGAGAAAGGCTTGACAATTTAGGCATTAAATGCTATGAAGTTAGCGGCCGTCCCAAACATTTGTACGGGATTTACGGGAAGATGCAGCGCCGCCAAAAAGGGTTTAAGCAAGTATACGATATTGCGGCGGTGCGGATCATAGTAGAAACCAATGATGACTGTTATCGGGCTTTGGCGATCGTCCACGATTCTTTCCGCCCAATTCCCGGCCGCTTTAAAGATTATATCGGTTTACCAAAAGCCAACCGCTACCAATCTTTGCACACCGGAGTAATCGGAACCAGCGGCCGCCCCATCGAAGTGCAAATTCGCACCGTAGCAATGCACCACATTGCAGAATACGGCATTGCCGCGCACTGGAAATATAAAGAAACTGGCGGTTCTAACACAAAAGTCACCGGCGACGACGAAAAATTTACTTGGCTGCGACAACTCCTTGAATGGCAAAGCGACCTCAAAGACGATCGCGAATATTTACAAAGCATTAAGGACAACTTATTCGACGAAGATATTTACGTTTTTACTCCTAACGGAGACGTGATTGCTCTCAATAGCGGATCAACTCCCGTAGATTTTGCTTACCGCATTCACACAGAAATTGGCAATCACTGCACCGGTGCCAGAGTAAACGGGCGAATGGTAACACTAGACAAGGTTTTAAAGAACGGCGATATTGTAGAAATCTTGACCCAAAAAAATGGTCATCCGAGTTCCGACTGGCTGAATTTTGTCAAGACAAACGGAGCAAAAAACCGAATTCGCCAGTGGTTGAAGCGATCGCACAGAGATGAAAATCTCGCTCGCGGGCGGGAATTGCTGGAAAAAGAATTAGGTAAAAACGGCTTAGAATCTTTGCTGAAATCTGAACCCATGCAATCGGTGGCTCAGCGCTGCAACTACCACAGTGTCGAAGATTTAATCGCCGGTTTGGGCTATGGCGAAGTTACCCTAAATCTCGTAGTAAATCGACTGCGAGATTTAGTAAAAGTGCAGCAAAAAATTGAAGCGGCTCCTGCAGGAACCCACGAATTGCCCCAGCTAATACCTGCATCGACGGCACCGAAACCAGTACCGAGTTCGTCTCCGAGCAAATCGCCGATCGCAGGTGTAGAGGGATTGCTCTACCATTTATCCGGCTGTTGTTGTCCGATTCCTGGGGAATCAATTATTGGAGTTGTGACTCGCACCCGCGGAATTTCGATTCACCGACAAGGATGTTCAAATGTTGAGAACGTGCCTGGGGATCGCTTGGTTCCTGTGAGTTGGAATTCCAGCAACCGCAATGAATCTCGGCCCAACACTTATCCGGTTAACATTCAAATTGAAGCCCTCGATCGAGTGGGAGTTCTCAATGATGTTTTATCGCATTTGAAGGACAACCAAGTGAACGTCCGCAGCGCTCAAGTCAAAACCTACCCCGGATTGCCGGCCTTAATTGACTTGTGCATGGATATCCAGGATAAACAACAGTTCGAGCGCACTTGTATGCAAATTAAAAAGATGAGCGATATTTTGAATTTGCGGAGGCTGAGTGAAGGGAATTAGAAATTTAATTTAGCGGCTGGTGCGGGAAATTGGTAAGTAGTAATTGAAAACAAACTTTTCTCTTTAAACTCTTAACAATTCCCCAACTAGCCGCAGTCTGCTGTTACCAAGCAGTAAGAATTATTTACGAGAAATAAGTTAAAGCATGGATGACAGTCAGTTAGAAACTCTCCTCAAAGACATTGAATCCGATCGAGTAGAGCGCAAGGCCTCAATATCTGATAAAGGTAAACTCCGTCAGGCTATATGCGCTTTTGCCAACGACTTGCCAAACTACCAACAGCCAGGGGTACTATTTATAGGTGTTAATGATGATGGAAGCTGTGCCAATTTGAGCATCACCGATCAACTTTTACTAACCCTCTCGGATATGCGTTCAGATGGAAATATACTGCCTTTTCCCGCGATAACCGTGCAAAAGCGAACGCTTGCGGGATGCGAGTTAGTAGCAGTCATTGTAGAACCATCAGATGCACCCCCTGTCCGCTATGACGGGCGAATCTGGGTACGGGTGGGCCCCCGCCGCACTACTGCCACAGCCGAAGAAGAGCGCCGTCTCTCAGAAAAACGGCGTTCCAGAGATTTACCTTTTGATATTCAATCTTTGCCTTCCGGGACACTAGATGACTTAAATTTAACTTTATTTCAACAGGAATATCTACCTTCAACATTGCCTATTGACATATTAGAAGAAAATCAAAGAACCGTCGAACACCAATTAGCATCAGTAAGGTTTATTAGCACTTTACCGTCAATTCAGCCAACAAATTTAGGTATATTGGTAGTAGGAAAAGACCCCCGGCAATTGATACCTGGGGCTTATATTCAATTTTTGCGAATTGAGGGAACTGAGCTAACTGACCCCATTAAAGACCAGAAAGAAATTGCTGGGCCACTTTCTATGATGCTGAGAGTGTTAGATGAAATACTGCAATCTCATATCTCAGTAGCTTCTGATATTACCGCTCAGTCAGTGGAAATCCAGCAGCCAGATTACCCGTTAGTAGCATTGCAACAGCTTGCTAGAAATGCGCTCTTGCACCGCACCTATGAAGGGACGTATGCACCAGTAAGAATTACCTGGTTTAGCGATCGCATTGAAATTCAAAACCCCGGCGGGCCCTTTGGACAAGTTAATCGGCAAAATTTTGGTATGCCTGGAATCACTGACTACCGAAATCCAAATTTAGCAGAAGCCTTAAAAAATCTTGGTTATGTACAAAGGTTTGGAATTGGTATCGCCATAGCTCGCAATTCACTGCAAAAAAATGGCAGCCCACCACCGGAGTTTGTTGTCGAAGATGCTCATGTTTTAGTAATTATTAGGAGGCATCCGTGACAGTACCCATTATTGCTTTTTTCAATAATAAAGGTGGCGTCGGTAAAACTTCGCTAGTCTATCATTTAGCCTGGATGTATCGCAATTTAGGACTGCGGGTGCTAGCAGCAGATTTAGACCCCCAAGCCAATCTGACTGCTGCTTTTCTAGATGAAGAACGTTTAGAAGAATTGTGGGAAGGCAATAACCGACCTAACACAGTTTTTCGCTGCGTACAACCTTTAATTAGAGGAATTGGTGATATTGCTACTCCAGAAGTAGAGCAGATTGAAGAAAGATTGGGACTCTTGGTAGGAGATTTATTGCTCTCTGGATTTGAAGATGAGCTCTCAGCAGAATGGCCCGGGTGCACCGATCGCAAGGAGCGTTCTTTTCGGGTCATCTCTGCTTTTTGGCGACTCTTGCAAGAAGCAGCAACAGTTCATCAAGCTGATGTAGTTTTGACAGACATCGGCCCGAATTTAGGAGCGATTAACCGGGCCGCTTTGATTGCAGCTAACTATGTAGTAGTTCCTCTATCACCGGATTTATTCTCACTGCAAGGATTGAAAAATCTCGGCCCAACTCTCAGACGCTGGCGGCAAGAATGGCTAGAAAGATTAGAGAAAAATCCTGCCCCTGATTTAAAGCTTCCTCAAGGTCAAATGCAACCTGTTGGTTATATTGTCCTGCAACACTCGGTACGGCTAGACCGCCCAGTGAAAGCTTATCAGCGATGGATTGCACGGATTCCTAATATTTATCGGGAAGCTGTGCTCAATGAATCGGAAAATAGCACGCTTTCCATCGCTGAAGATCCTCACTGTTTAGCTTTGCTAAAACACAATCAGAGTCTGATGCCGCTTGCTCAAGAAGCCCATAAACCTATGTTCCACCTCAAACCTGCGGATGGGGCAATTGGTTCTCACGTCCAGGCCGTGCAAAGTGTTTACCTAGACTTTAAAAAGCTAGCTCATAAAATTGCTGAAACCGTAGAAATCCCAATACTTACCAATTTATAATTCCAACTTTTAAGTAAGCTGCTACGGATATAAAGTGAACTTTTAGGAGAGAAACTGCCGATTACTTTGCGCTAGGTGCGGGCTGGGAACCGCCCAACTTTTGCTGCAAAAACTCCCGCGCCACTTGTCCGGCTTCCTGCTGTTTCCCGTCAACTTGATAGTTTAGTTTACGCATATCTTCTTCGGAAATTTTCCCGCCCAATTCTGCGAACACTGGACGCAATTCCGGGTATTTTTCCAAAATTTGCGATCGCACAACCGGAACTGCTTCGTAGGGCGGGAAATAGTTCTTGTCATCTTTGAGCACTACTAAACCTAAACTTTGAATCAAACCATCCGTCGTATTACCAGCAATCACATCTACTTCTTTTTGTTGCAGCGCTTGATAAAGCAATCCTAACAGCAATTCCTTCGGTTGTTCTCGAAACTTAATCCCGTAAGTTTTAGCCAATCCGGGAAATCCATCTTCTCTCTCGTTAAATTCTGGGCCGAAACCAGCCCGGAGGTTAGGTGCAGCTTTCCCAAGTTGCGAGAGAGTTTGTAAATTGAGTTTTTTGGCATCGTCTCCCCGCACAATAATCGCAAAACTGTTATTAAATCCCAGCGGTTCCGTCCATTCTGCTTTAAACTGTTTGGGATATTCTTGTTTGAGGTAATCGAGGACTTTTTTGGGGTCAGAAATCGGTTTCTGTTTGAGCAGGTTGGCGTAAGCAGTCCCTGTGTATTCGACGTACAAGTCGATTTTACCTGCTGTTAGGGATTCATGGCAAAGCGAACCTCCGAGATTCAGTTCTCGTTCTACTTTGATATCTGTTTTAGCTTCGATGTGCTGTGCTAAAATTTCTGCGAGAATGGCTTGTTCGGTAAAGTCTTTCGAGCAGATAACAACTTGCTTTTCGGGCTTAGAGGTACATCCTGCTACTGCAAGCAAGCAAAGCAGCCAGCAGGAATAGAAAAAAAAATCGTTCTTAGATATTTTCATAAGCGAACTCCATTGTCATTTCCACAATTATTAGCTTCTAATTTATAGCATTTCTCAATGATTTGTAAAGGCCAGACCCCCGACTTGTTCAATAAGTCGAGGATCTAACACCGATCGCACTTTACCCAACTTCCGTTTTCCTGTTGTAACATTTATTTATAGACATGGAGGACAAAAAATGGTAATCAGCGTCAGCGATATTATCCAGCAGCAGCGGCAATTTTTTGCGACTGGGAAAACGAAAGATGTGGATTTTCGGATCGAACAACTGAAAAAACTTAAAAGTGCGATCGTTTCCAATCAATCACGGATTGTGGATGCTGTCAAGGCTGATTTGAACAGACCGGAGTACGAGGCTTATTTTGAAATTGCTGCGATCGCAGAAGTTAATTATGCCATCAAAAACGTTAAATCGTGGGCAAAGCCGAAAAAAGTGCCTACTTCGATCGATCAATTCCCAGCATCGGCCCGCATTTACCCAGAACCTTTGGGCGTTGTTTTAATCATCGGGCCTTGGAATTACCCATTTCAGCTAATGATATCACCCTTGGTCGGGGCGATCGCCGCCGGCAACTGCGCCATCCTCAAACCTTCAGAAATCGCCTCGCACACGTCGGCAGTTGTCGCCGACATGATTACCAAAACCTTCGATCCCGCCTATGTAGCGGCCGTCGAAGGAGGAGTCGAAATCAGCCAACAATTATTAGCCGAAAAATTCGACCACATCTTCTTTACAGGCGGCACAAAAATCGGTAGAATAGTCATGGAAGCCGCCGCCAAACACCTGACACCTGTGACATTAGAATTGGGCGGCAAAACTCCTTGCATTGTAGACTCAGATATTCAACTTGAATACACTGCTAAACGCATTGCGTGGGGCAAATTCATCAATGCCGGTCAAACTTGTATCGCTCCAGATTACCTGTTAGTTGATAAAAAAGTTAAACCCGATTTGATGCAGGCAATTAAAACAGCTATTCACGGATTTTACGGCGACGACCCGCAGAAAAGTCCCGACTATTCCCGAATTATCAATCAGCATCATTTAGGACGTTTGGCAGAGTTTATCAAAGACGGAGAAGTTGTCGTCGGCGGTCAAACAAACCCCGAAGATAAATATATTGCACCGACGGTTATCGACAAGGTTTCCTGGGATGCGCCTGTGATGAAGGATGAGATTTTCGGGCCGATTTTGCCAGTTTTGGAGTATGATGATTTCGGGGAGGCGATCGCCCAAATCAACGCCCGTCCCAAACCCCTAGCTTTGTATTTGTTCTCGAAGGATAAAGAGAAACAAGAGCGAGTTTTGCGGGAAACTTCTTCCGGCGGAGTTTGCATAAACGACACAGTTATGCAAGTCGGAGTAACAAGTTTACCTTTTGGCGGAGTTGGCGACAGCGGCATCGGCACCTATCACGGAAAAGCAAGTTTTGACACTTTTTCTCATCAAAAAAGCGTGCTGCAAAAGTCATTTTTACTTGACTTAAAATGGCGGTACGCTCCCTATCTAGGTAAGTTGGATTTGATTAAGAAAATTATCGGTTGAGCGATCGCACTTGCAGGGGCGGGTTCACTAACGTTTACAATATCAGCGAGATAGCCAAATCAACCCGCCCCTTCCTGATATTATCGGTTAAGCGATTCCACGGTGAACGATAATTTCCAGAAATTTTAAATGATTGCTCATCTGTTTTATGAACGATTTCGATCGCAATGTCTGCCTTGCACCATTCTCAAGAACAGGCTTTCCGGCCTGTTCCACAAAGAGTGAATTGGGAGCATTTCATATTTGTAAAAACACTTCTTCTTGCTCCTGACTTCTTCCTTCTGACTCTTTTCTCCTGACTCCTGACTCCTAACTCCAATTTCTAGCTTGACTGCTTTCATTGAGATGCTCCCAGTGAATTTCTTGTGGGGAGTAGGGGTTGGGCCTCCTACCCGCCCATAAAAAGCTTATTGAAAATGGTGCAAGATGTCCATCCTAAAGGACAGTTGCCGTTCAAAATAATTCAGATTAGAAATGTCTATAATATCTTTGATAATCCGATCGCTAAACAGCAATTTATGGAACCTTTAGCAAAAGAACGCTGTGCCGCCGGCAGCCCAAACTCTGCCCGCCTCACAGCTTACGAAATTGTCCAGCTAAAACCTCAAATTCCCGACTGGAATTTGATCGAAAAAAATGGCATTCCCAAAATAGAACGCACCTACGAATTCCCGGATTTCAAAAGTGCGATCGCCTTTACAAACAGCGTCGGCGAAGCAGCAGAAACTGAAGGACATCACCCCGCACTGTTAACCGAGTGGGGAAAAGTTACCGTTACTTGGTGGACTCACGAGATTTCTGGACTGCATCGCAATGACTTTATTATGGCGGCGAAAACCGATGCGATCGCCAATCAATTCCCAAAATAAAATCAGACTTATAGACCGATCGTAGTCTAAGAAAGCACCGCTCTGGGCACGGGTGAATGTTGATTGGCATTATTCAACAACTCCAGATTCAGTCGGTAGCCGACATTCCGTACAGTTTGAATCAGGCTCGGCTGTCGCGGGTCGATTTCGATTTTTTTACGCAGAGAGAGTACGTGAGTGTCGATCGTCCGGGGGTTATCAATAGCATCAGGCCAGGCCCGACGCAGCAAATCCGATCGCGACAGCGGCACTCCTCCAGCTTGAGCTAGCACGTACAGCAGGCTAAATTCCTGGGGAGTCAGCTCAATATGTTCGTCGTACAACCTGACTCGGCGCTGCACCAAATCAATTTTCAGCAGCCCGCACTCCAGCGTCGCCGGCGGTAGCATCGTGCGGTTGCGGCGCATCAGAGCTTCCACCCTGGCCATAAACTCTTGCATCCCAAAGGGTTTAGTCAGGTAATCGTCTGCCCCCGCCTTCAAACCTTCAACAATATCCGATTCCGAATTCCGCGCCGACAGCATCAAAATCAGCGACTGCTGCTGCTGTTGCAGCCAATGGCAAAATTCCAAACCGTCCCCATCCGGCAATTGGGCATCCAGAATGACTAGGGTTGGCTGGCGGCTGAAAAATATTTCCCTAGCGTGACTGATATCCGCTGACTGGTGCACCCAGTGACCGACTTGCTGTAGATGCCAGCCCAAGAGCGATCGCAGGTGCGGATTCCCTTCAACAATTGAAATACTTGCAGATTCCACAGAGGCGAGCTTCCCATATCACTAATTGCTACAAGGTTAACAGAGCTTTTGTCAAGCTTTTGTAACCATCGCTACTCAAGCATTAGCTGCGTTTAAAGCAGCGGACATATCTAGGGTACGAATTTTAAAGATTAGGTTAATTTGGCAGGGTCAGCCTGCAGAAAGGTGAAATCATTCTGGCGGTAAGCTTACAATGAAAATAAGACAGTGTAAAGCCGATCGATCCCATGCCCCAACCGCCTGCCAAAAGCGATCCCCCCGACCCAGCCCCCATTCCCAGGAGGTTGACAAATCGCGCAAGTGAAACTAGAATTCCTCCAACCGTTCGCTCGGTAGCCGGAACACTCAGCCACTTTGACCGTCAAATTCAGCCACATCCCGACTCCATTAAACGCACAGCGAATTATCTAGGTGCGCGCAAAAAGTCGAGCAACTGCATTGCAACGAGTGAAATTTTTTATGGAGGGTAGCCTGTTGAGCAGGGTAAAAAGTTTTATTTAGAAATAGCCTCAAGCTGAGCCACTCAGCATCAATCGAGGCCGTTCCTAAATCCCGCCGTCATTATACAAACCACAAAGGATTTCAAGCTCATACCATGCTACAAGACACCCAAACAATCCGGCACTACCAAAAACTCACCGACGCCCTCGTCGAAATGTGGAATAGAGGTTATCGCTTCGATGACCTGCGGCTTTACTTAGACGGCTATTTAGCAGCCCTGCGGCACTCCAACAGTTTGGAACCCTATCTGATTCACAGACTAGAGGAAGAAGCAGCCCGTTACATTCACGACCCCTCCAATTTTGCAATGCCACAGACACAGACACAGGCTGAATCAGACTACTATTAAATAGCAAATTCGGTTTGATAAACCCTTGATGATTTGGGAAGTGGGAATTGGGAATTGGGAATTGGGAATTGGGAATTGGCAATTTTAACTGGTTCCCGGCTCAGCCTCGGAACCGATGTCCACAGGCTCGGCCTCGCTTTGGGAGCCTAAAAATTCGATGCCTAGCCGACTGCATTGCGTTCCTAGGCTTTGCCTGGTAACGAATAATTAAGTAAATTAACTTAATTCAACGTAAAACGCGATTGCTGTTATTTCCCCGACTTCTTTAAGAAGTCGGGGAAATGTTTTTTCTGTCTAATTTAAGAAGCCAAAGCCACTTCTACAACTTCTTGCAATTGGCCCTTTTGATACATCTCGATCATAATATCCGAGCCACCAATAAACTCGCCGTTGATATAAACTTGGGGAATTGTCGGCCAGTTGGAATACTCTTTAACGCCTTGACGAATTTCCTGGTCTGCCAAAACATCAACAGTTTCGTAAGGCACTCCCAAAGTATTGAGAATTTGCACCACAGTATTAGAAAAACCACACTGGGGCATTAACTTATTGCCCTTCATAAACACCATGATTTTGTTTTGCTTAACCAACTCGTCAATTCTTTCATGTGCTGCTGTAGTCATGGTAGCTCCTAATATTGTTTGAAAATTTTTAAACGTTGACTGACGCAGAAATCGGGTTTTTTACGAAAATCTTTCGTTACAGCCATAGATTCCGGTTAAAAAACCCGGTTTCTTTGGTTTTTGTGCGTAAGTGCAGCAGTTGTATTTCAAGCAACTATTGACAGAAGCACAAACTTGTGATACCCAATTGCCGAGCAACAATTAAGCAACTTGACTTTTCGCTTCCCATTCTGCGGGAGTTAAGGTTTCCAAGCCCAAAGCGTGGATAGCTTCACTAGCCATTGCCTGTTTGAGAGCGCCGTAGACCATTTGGTGCTGCTGTACTCGGCTTTTTCCTTCAAAGGCTGCAGAGACGACTCTCGCCTGGTAGTGGTCACCGCCACCGGTCAAATCGTCAACTTGTATTTTAGCGTCGGGCAACCCTGCCTTAATCATTTCTGCTACTTGAGACGGTGTAACCATTGGTTTCTGTGATAAACGGCTGTAATTTAGATTTTAGTGGAACTATTTTGTCGATGAGCTCGGTTGACTGCTGGCAGGTCGGGGAAAGGGCGAATCCACAAAACCCAATTCCAGTAACTGCTGGTAAGCTTTCTTGCCCAAGTCGCGAGTTGGCTGCTGCGAGCGAATAATCTGAATCAGCAGGGGCACAGCCAGTTCCGGTTTATTTTGCGCCCGGTGTACCAACGCCAGCCGGTAGGTAGCTTCGTCGCGCATTTGGGCTGTTTCTACAGCTTTGGTGCGGTGGCTTTCGGCCAATCGGATGTCAATTCCGGCAAAACTGCTACCCAGTTGTTGGTAGAAGTTGGACAGTTGATTGAAAATTTGGCGGGATTCTTGGAGTTTTTGAGTAGCCAGTGCGTAATTCTGAGAGGAAATAGCACTGCTGGCTTCTGTCATCAAACGCTGACCTCCTGGGACGCTCAGCAGACTGCTGTCTTGCGTCAGAGGGCGAAGATTGTTGGGGTCTGTGGGGTCGTCGGCGGGCTCGACTTGGGGTTGGTTCTCTGGCCCAGAAGGTTGTTGTGCTTGGACTTGGATCGGTTGCAATAGGGTAAAAGCTGCGATCGCCCCGATCGTAATCCGGGCAGTGGAGCGAAGCCAACAAACAGTTCCAGAGTATACCATGAAATTACTTTGCGCCTGTGCGCTTTAAAAAAATATTTAGCTTGAGCCGATCTTACCATTGGCGATCGCAACCGGCTAAGTGTAAACCAAATTTGTTGAAATGTCAAAGGGTGCGATCGATTTTGGATTTTAGATTTTGGATTTTAGATTTTGGATTGAACAAGGAAATCGCGGGGGATTGGACAGATCCCGGCAATCTAGTCCGGGACGCAGAAACCGGGTTTTTTTTACCTAAATACTGCCTTTGAGACTTTAAAAATGGTGGAAAACCCGGTTTCAATGGTTTTGATGGGTAAGTCCCGATCTAATTCAACAATCGAACGCACCATGAATATGGCAATTGAAAGAACAGCTTACGGTCAACTGCTGGCTAAATCTCAGCCTAAGCCAATCCTGAACGAAGAAGATAATGATCTTGCCCTCGCAGAAGTCGATTTTCTGATGTCTAAAGAAGAATTAACAGTAGAAGAAGAAACTTTACTGAGTCTCTGGGGGCTGTTGATCGAAGAATACGAATCAAAATATTACCCAGATCCAGAAGTGACTCCCCGGGATGTTCTATTGCATTTCATCGAAGTTCGCGAACTCAAACAAGCCGATTTGGTGGGTGTGATTGGTTCCAAAGGAGTAGTCTCTGAGGTGGTTAATGGTAAACGGGCGATTAGCAAAGCCCAAGCTAAGGCGCTGGGAGAATTTTTTAATGTTAATCCTGGTGTGTTTATCTGACTGAGATGTTGCACCATTCTCGCTTAACAGGCAAGATGCCTGTTCCACAAAAGATAAATTTTCTTGTGGAACAGGCATCTTGCCTGTTCAGAAAAGGCTTATTGACAATGGTGCAAGATGTGAGTTTGAGGGATTGGCTGAATCATTGTTAATAAGCCTTTTACGGGCGGGCTAGAAGCCCAACCCTACTCCCCACAAGAAAATTCAGTCTTTGTGGAACAGGCATCCTGCCTGTTAAGCGAGAATATAGTAAGACTGGGTTAAAATTAAACAAAGGCATTTCTGATGACACAACCGATCGAACTTTCCGCAAATACCTTACAAAATTATCAAGGTATCGGAGTTCCCGATGAAAGTCTCCCACTGATTTTGCAGCGCGGCGGCGATGAATTGCTGCTGTCAAAAGCGGACGATCGCTTTACAGTCCGCCCCTCATCAACAGCATCAACCTCAAACGATTGGACTGCAACAACTGGGGCAAAATTCACCCGTCGCATCGGCCAAAGCAATCTCGAAGAATATCTCGTTGCGCCCTCTAGCCTAGAAGCAGCAATGCAAGCAGCCCGCGCCAGCGATGCCGTAGCTTTTGCCAGCCACGTCTATTGCCCCGCGAACAATCCGAGTACATTCTTTTACCTGACAGACCAAATTACAATTCAATTTGGCGAACAAGTAGACGAACAATCGCGAACTGCGATCGCCAATGCAGCAGCTTTAAAAATAGTCCGGCCAGTAGAAGGAATTCCCAACACTTTCGTCTGCGAAGTCACAAAACAAGCAACAGAAAACCCGATCAAAATTGCCAACCGCCTGACAAGATATCCAGAAGTTCTCGTAGCAGAACCCAACATTTTAGTAGAGACGCAGCAGCATTATACGCCCCGCGATCCGCTTTATCCCAAACAGTGGTATCTCAACAACAAAGGCGGCAAGGAACTTGTCGGCGGTGCTCAAATTTATGCAGAACCAGCTTGGAACATGACTCGCGGAGTTCGATCGATCGTAATTGCCATCGCCGACGATGCAGTTGACATCACCCACCCAGATTTTCAAGGCCAAGGCAAAATCGTCTCAGCCATCGATTTAAAAGAGGGCGACACTTCGCCGATGCCAGTCGCCGACTCAGACAACCACGGCACAAGTTGTGCCGGCGTCGCCGTTGCTGAAGAAAACGGCAAAGGCATTGTCGGCGTCGCCCCCGGATGCGCCCTGATGCCCATCCGTACCAGTGGTTTTCTCGATGACAATTCTGTCGAAAAAATATTTAATTGGGCGATCGAAAAAGGTGCCGCCGTCATTTCTTGCAGTTGGGGGCCTGCGGCAGTTTACTATCCCCTTTCCCTGCGGCAGAGTGCCGTTATCACCAAAGCAGCAACCCAAGGGCGGGGCGGCAGAGGCTGCGTTATTCTGTTCGCAGCGGGGAATGCCAACCGCCCAGTCAACGGTACTGTTAACGAGAAAGGCTGGCCCAACAACGTCGTGGAGGGTCAAACTAGATGGCTGGCAGGATTTGCCGTCCACCCCGACGTAATTGCCGTCAGCGCTTCCACTTCCCTCAACAAAAAAGCAGCTTACAGCAACTGGGGCACCAGCATCTCGGTTTGCGCCCCCAGCAACAACGCGCCGCCGGGAACTTGGTTGCCAGAAACCGGATATATCAGCACGCCGCCGGAGGTGACGCAGTATTTGCCCGGTTTGGGGGTGTTTACTGCCGATCGAGTGGGCGATCGGGGCTACGACTGGGGGGACTATACGGATACTTTTGGCGGTACTTCCAGCGCCACTCCAGTAGTCGCTGGCGTTGCAGGGTTGATACTTTCGGCTAACCCCCGTTTGACGGCGCGGGAAGTGCGGGGAATTCTCGAACAAACTGCTGAGAAAATTGTCGATCCCGATCCCGATCCCCAGTTGGGCAATCGCATGGGAAATTACGATCCTAACAACGGCCGCAGCGATTGGTTTGGTTACGGGAAAGTGAATGCTTTTAAAGCTGTGCAAGCTGCGGTGAGAAAGGGCGGCGGCAATCCGAATATCGGGGGTGCGGTGTTCAGTGATATTTCTGGACATTGGGCACAGAAGTTTATTGAAGCTTTGGCTGCGGCGAATATAGTTACCGGTTTTCCTGACGGTTCTTTTAGGCCTGATGAGAGTTTAAACCGTGCTCAATATGCGGCGCTGTTGGTGAGTGCGTTTAGTCCGATTCCCAGGGTGCCGGCTACAAATTTTATTGATGTTTCTGCTACTTTTTGGGCGAGAAGTGCGATCGAACGGGCAAATCGGGGGGGGTTTTTGGCGGGGTTTCCCGGCTTGAAGTTCGGCCCGAATCTGAATTTGACTAAGGCTGACGCGATCGTGTCTTTGGTTAACGGTTTGGAACTTAAGGGCGGCAATCCTGATTCTTTGAAAGTTTACACCGATCGCTCTCAAATTCCTAATTATGCTTTGAGTGCGATCGGCACAGCAACTGCTTTGAAGATTGTAGTTAATTATCCTTCCCGCGATTGGCTTTCGCCACTTCGGGACATTACCCGCGCTGAGATTTCGGTTTTGATTTACCAGACTTTGGTGGCAACTAATCGGGCAAAGGCGATCGATTCTCCTTACATTGTCTAATGGCAATAGGTTCGTATTGATTAGAATCGGCGGTTGAAACCGCTACTACACAAACAAAGTCCGCCTGCGCGGACTCAAGAAATAACAGGATTTATGTCGCTTGTAGTCGAGTCTAGAGCCCCTCGAATCCCCCTTAATAAGGAAAATTTTGACGACATTCTTGTCCCCCCCTTGTTAAGGGGGGTTAGGGGGGATCGAGAGGATTGTGACTCAATTCTTGTCCCCCCCTTGTTAAGGGGGGTTAGGGGGGATCGAGAGGATTGTGAATCAGACAGAAGATTGATGCTATTAACTTACCCTCGAAAATCCCCCAAAGCTTTCAAGGCAAATTGTGGCAAAGCTAACATTCTGCGCCACCGCCAAGGTTCTTGATAAAGCCGGTACAGCCATTCTAAATGATTGTCGCAAAACCAAGCCGGCGCGCGGGTTTTTGTTCCCGCCCAAATATCGAAACTGCCGCCAACTCCCACCCAAATCGAACCAGGGCAAAGGTGTCGGTGTTCGGCAATCCAAAATTCTTGGCGCGGCACTCCCAAGCCTACAAAAATTAGTTTGGGCTGCATTTGTTTGAGGCTTTCACGGAAGTCTTTCTCTTCATCGGCGGAAAGATAACCGTGTTGAGAAGCAATCGACAATCCGTTAACTTTTTGCTGCCAAGTTTGGGCCGCCGCAGCCGCCACTCCAGGGGAACCTCCAAAGAAAAATAGTGGTTCCGAATCAGGCAATTTTCCGGCTTGTTGCAGCAGCGATTCTGCTAATTCAATCCCCGGATAGCGCTGGGCCGGTTTGCCACGCAGCCGCAAGTACAGCACCACTCCCGAACCGTCGGGAATCACGAGTTCCGCTTTGCGGATTACATCCGCTAATGCCTGATTTTGCTCGGCTTGCATCGCCATTTCAGCATTCAAAGTCACCACATGACTTCCTAACCCTTGATGCAGGCGCTGCATCAGCCAACCTGCATAATCATCTAATATGTGAACTGGTAGTCCCAGCACTGAAAATTGCGGCTGCGATCGATCCATATTTTTTTCTTTGAGATTCCTACACACCTAGTTATTTAAATTAGCTTAGATTGGCGATCGACGCTAGACCAGTTTTGATCGCAAAAAAGCCGGTTTGTGCCACCAACAGTCTGTTAAGTCATCGTTCCGTGGCCCAGAAACCGGTTTTTTTGTAAGCGACGGGTCGCGCAAGTTCATTAGAGTTTGCCAGCCAAGTGCGATCGAGCATTAGCGTTCGATTTTTTTGACAGAGCCGTCGGCGTACCATTCCATCGGTACTAGCTCAATTTTACCATTAATTTTCACTGTAGAGTAGACAACTTTCACGAAAGGGACGCTGTTGTTATTGTGGTTTTGGGTAGACATGGCAATTACCTTTTTGTGTTTGGATAACTTGAGAAATAATCTAATCTCTGATATATTTAAAAGTCTATTCACCCCAAATCTACTCGCATCAGGAAAAAGCAGGAAAACGAAATGGCGATCGCAAAAAACCAGCGGCAAACCAGGTTAGATTATTACTACGAGCAAATCAAAACCATCATCCTCAAGCGCCAGAACCCAATTACTGGTTTGCTGCCGGCGAGTACCGCCGTTAACGCCCACGGCGACTACACCGATGCCTGGGTGCGCGACAACGTGTACAGCATTCTCGCGGTTTGGGGTTTGGGTTTAGCTTACCGCAAAATAGATGGCGATCAGGGCAGGACATTTGAACTCGAACACAGCACAGTCAAACTGATGCGCGGCTTGCTGTTTGCGATGATGCAGCAATCGAGCAAAGTAGAACATTTTAAAAATACTCAGTCGCCGCTAGATGCCCTGCACGCTAAATACAATACTCAAACTGGAAGTATTGTTGTCGGGGATGACCAGTGGGGACATTTACAGTTAGACGCTACATCTATATTCTTATTAATTCTTGCTCAAATGACGGCTTCCGGGCTGCACGTAATTTTTACAATTGATGAAGTCAATTTCGTGCAAAATTTAGTTTACTACATCGGTAGAGCCTACCGCACGCCGGATTACGGAATTTGGGAAAGAGGTCATAAAATCAATCGAGGCAATGCAGAATTGAACGCCAGTTCTGTTGGCATGGCTAAAGCAGCGCTGGAAGCAATAAATGGGTTGGATTTGTTCGGGATTAAAGGCTCTCAAGCATCGGTGATTCACGTTTTGCCCGACGAAATTGCCAGAAGTCGCATAACTTTGGAATCGCTTTTGCCTCGCGAATCTAGTTCTAAAGAAGTAGATGCCGCTTTATTGAGCGTGATTAGTTTTCCGGCTTTTGCTGTGGAAGATCGAGAATTAATAGAACGGACTCGAAATAAGATTATTGACAAATTGCAAGGAAAATACGGCTGCAAGCGGTTTCTGCGGGACGGACACCAAACAGTTTTGGAAGATGCCGATCGCCTGCACTACGAACCCACAGAATTAAGGCAGTTCGAGCACATTGAATGCGAGTGGCCGCTATTTTTCACTTATTTATTGTTGGACGGCATATTTCAGGGAAATCAAGCCCAAGTGCAGGAGTACCAGCAGCGTTTGGAATCTTTAGCAGTCGATCGCTCTGGTTTGCCGCTACTACCAGAATTGTACTACGTCCCCGCCGAAAATATTGAAGCAGAAAAGCTAAATCCCAGCAGCCAGCAGCGCTTGCCCAATGAAAATATTCCCCTCGTTTGGGCGCAAAGTTTGTATTTTCTCGGTCAATTGCTAAATGAAGGATTAATCGCAGTGGGCGATATTGACCCGCTGGGAAGGCACCTGTCAGTGGGCCAACACAGAGAACCTTTAGTGCAAATTGCACTGTTAGCTGAAGACGAAGATTTGCAAGCAGAATTAGCAGCTAACGGCATTGCGGCGCAAACTCCAAAACAGGTAGAACCTATTCAAGTCCGCCAGACTAAAGAATTATCAGCTATTTACACGCAAATTGGACGCAACGACCCATTAGGCTTAACCGGTCGCCCCGTGCGCCGTCTGCGGAGTTTAACAACTTCTCGGGTGTTTAAAATTCGCGAAGAGGCGATCGTATTCCTCCCCTCATTTTTGAACAGACAAGAGTTTTACTTAACTTTAGATTACCATTTTTTAGTAGCTCAAATCAAAAGCGAAATAGCTCACATTCACCACCACTGGTATCAGTTGGGACGCCCTACGGTAACGCTGATGCTGACTCACACGATGCTGGAAACCGGGCGGGAAGCGTTGTTAGAATTAATGAAGGAATTCCGGGATGGACACTGTAACAACACGCCAGTTAAACTCGGAAATCTTAAGCAGTTAATGCTGACCGCTGGCACCGAAAGAATTGATTCCATGCACGATTTTGAATTTACCGAATCTCCGGTGACAGGTGCAGTAGAAACGCGCAGCTATCTAACTTACCATCCTGAAAAAACTTGGCCTTTGGGTCATACGCAAGAATTTAAATTAGAGTGCGAAACTAATACTCAATTCTTGCTAACTAGCCTACGCGATTCAGAAAACTTGTACGAACAAATTGAGTTGCTGCACACGTTAGTTCGCCTCAAAGGTTTAAACTTTGATACAGGATTTGGAGGGGCGGAAGAAACAGTTAAAGTTGTGGATTTGCTCAACGAAGTTTATACAAAAGCTGGAGAAAGTTCGCAATCAAAAATCCAATGGGCAGTCATCCGCCATGCCGCAGGTTTGCTGGACAAGGTTGATATCAGCTTGTCCGATGCGGTGACAGACATTTTGGTGCGGCAAAAACAGATTGCTGTGGGGAAAGCCTACAGCGAAGATTCGATAATTTCGCGACCGGGATCTTACACGGAAGTGATGGACAAAATTCGCCAATTCTGTGGAGAAGACATTCGCGATCGAGTTCTAACTCAAGAAGTTCTCATCTACCTCGGCTTGTTAATTAAAGCCGAACCCCAGTTATTTAAAGGCCTGCTGACGCTGAGAGTTAGCTACTTTATTTTGCTCTTAACAAGCGAATTAGCCCGCGAGTTAGGAGTTACGCAAAATGAAGCTTACGAATATTTAATGCAGCTAAGTCCCTTTGAAATCAAAAATCGCCTGCGCCAAGTGTTGACGGAATACGAGGAAATGAATCAAATCCTCAAACAGCAAGAATCCCTGCGCGTCAAACAGCCGGAAAAAGATATTGAATGGGTAGTAGCGCCAGTTTCTGAAGAACCAACAATGCCTGGGGGAGGATGGCGCCGGAAGCGGCAAATGGAAGGTACTGTCAATCGCGTACCGAAGGATTTTTATCCGAGTGTTTGGGGACTGCTGCGGCACTGCAAAGGCTTGATAATTGGCGACAAATTAGAGCGGCGCAATCGGTTAGATAGCCATATTATTTTATCGGAAATGACGCCGGGTGAAAAGAATTTCGCGCTACAAATTGAGCATTTGCTGAATAAAATTGTCGCACCGGAATACCGGCAAGTCAATATTGAGGCGCTGATGGAGTTGGCGGCGATCGCCCAGCGCAACCCAGAATTGCAAGTAGAAGAATACATCGTTTTAGATGTATTGGTCGGTCACGCGGTGCGGCTGAATTGGCAAGGAAAACACCCGGAAAGAGCGGGTAAATACGACGAAGATAAAGCGGCGGCTTGGCAAGCTTTTTACAATACTTCGCCTTACGTTTGTGCGAGTCATGTACTCGATGCTTTCCGATTCTTGACGAAGTTTGGATAGATCATTCGGCGGTTGAAACCGCAACTACACAAACGAAGTCCGCCTACGCGGACTAAGAAATAAGGGAGTAAGCTTGATTTTGTCTCACAGTTTTGTCACAAGTCTAGTCAACAGAATGTTTGCAGTAAAATAATGTCAGCCATTAGCTCAACTACCCGCGTCATAATCAAAGCATACTTAGAAGTTTTCATCGAAAATCTTGTCAATGAATACAGAGGACGGCTAATACCCAAACTTGATATTCCAGCAGCATATTTATCATGCAAATCCTCTAAAGGTCAACTGAAACCGTTTCAGGCTGCTATTATGCCCTCAGAATTGCTACGGATTAACGAGTTTGAAAGAGGTTTCAGCAGCAGCTTGGGGACAACATATGAAGAATGTGCAAAACTCATTGCTTTGGAACATCACCAAGAAGCAAGCAGAAGCTATGAAATTTCTGGCGAAGTTAGCATAGAGGCTATTAATGAAATTGAGCGTCAGATAGCACTATTTGAGCAGTCAGCAGACAAAAATGCAAATAAACCTGCTTTTGAAGAAATGATAGAAGCTGTTCTTGAGGCTCAAACAACTAACCATTTAGTTAGGCGATCCGTCAAAGCAGATTTGTACGTGCTATCCCATGACGGCAGGAAATTTTTCTTTGAAATTAAAGGGTCAAAACCCAACAAAGGACAATGCTTGGAGGTAATTCAACGACTGCTGAGATATCATTTACTGTGCGGACTGTCTCGACCCGATGCTCAATCTTATTATGCTATGGCTTACAATCCTTACGGGCCAAATCGTTCAGATTATAAATGGTCAGTGGCAAGGAAGTATACGCCTTTTGAACAAGCTGTCATTATGGGACATGAGTTTTGGAATATTATAGGGGGAGAGACTGCCTACGAAGAACTTTTGGATATATATCAAGAAGTTGGGCGGGAGAAGGGTAAGCATATGCTTGATGCTCTTGCTTTTGGATTTTAGTAAAGTATGAGTTTCTTCAGCTTTCTCTTTTCAGTTAACTAATATTTAAAATAGAGTTGAGGAGAAATAAAAGTGTCAGAGCAACTTCATGAATTATTAGCATTTGTTTTAGAAAAAGAAGTAGGACTGCCGGCCAGAAAGTCTCGCTCTTTCGCCGGTCATTTTGCGGAGTTAGAAGAATTTTTTAACTTACAAGCAGAAACACTCAGAAACGGCATCAGCAGCATATCTGGCAAAAGAGCGCTCAGATTTACTCCCGATGAGATTGAACGCATTTTAGCATTTATATCTTCAGGCCAACTGTCGCTGCAACTTACTATCGCTGAAAATTTTTTAGCCAGCATTTGTCGAGATTTTACTGGGCGACAGCTAGTTATGGTGGAAAATCTGACTTTAGGGAAAATTCATCCCAACCCATTTTTAATTAGGGCGTTAAATTTGGACACTCCCGAAGAAGTTGTCAGGCTCAATGTTTATATGACTGCTACTAGGTCTATTGTCACTTCAATGGGATTGTTTATTCAAAAACTATTGATATCTTGCTCTGAAAGTGCAGAAATTGCACCGGAAGAGTCAGGATGGGACGCAATTAAAACTACCAGTGATGGCGAGAAATGCTGGATACAGGTAAAAAGTGGCCCGAATGATATGGATAAAGACCAGATAGTATATTGGGCTGCCAAAATTGAGGAAAAAATGCAGGAGGGCGATCGCGCTTATATTGGTATAGCTTACGGCAAAAGAACTAATAAAACTGTAACACTTGGTTTACTGAAGCAAATTTTGCCCAATTCGGAAATGATAACTTTAATCGGTCGAGAACTGTGGGATTTTGTTAGTGAAGATACTCGCTATACTGTGAATCTGTTTGAAGTTTTGCGTCAGTCAGCTAGTCAAGTTTTAGCACAAAGTTCTATTGATGAAGCTATAGAAAGGTGTAGCGATCGAATCATCGCTGAATTTATCGGAAAGTACGGCGAGGGAAGTCAAGGCGTTTTTAACTATATAGCAGATATATTTTGATTGACAGGTTCGTAGTAGCGCCCAAACGCTACTACAAACCACATACTACAAAACTCCTTTAGAACTCGGAATCCGAGTAGCCCGCCGGGGGTCGATTTCTACCGCCATCCGCAGAGCTCGCGCAAATGCTTTAAACGCCGCTTCCACAATGTGATGAGAATTCCCGCCCTGCAACTGTCGAATGTGCAGTGTCATTTGAGTGTGGTTCACCACCGCCGAAAAAAATTCTCTCACTAATTCGGTATCGTAAGTTCCGATCCGCTGGTTGGGAATTTCTAAGCTGTAACTTAAGTGAGGCCGTCCCGAAAAATCTAGCACTACTTCAATTAAAGCTTCATCCAAAGGTGCGATGAAATGTCCGAAGCGAGAAATGCCCGATCGATCCCCGACAGCTTTTGCTAGGGCTTGGCCCAAGGTAATTCCCACATCTTCGTTCGTGTGGTGGTCGTCAATCTCCAAATCCCCGATCGCCTGCACATCCAAATCGATCAATCCGTGAGAAGCAATCTGGTGCAACATATGGTCTAAAAACGGAATCCCCGTAGACGCCTTGCAAGTTCCTACACCGTCGAGATTGAGGCTGGCAGTGACATCCGTTTCCAGTGTCGTGCGTTTCACCAAGGCGGCCCTAGCTGGTTGAACTGAAGTTGCAGGAGGCACAGAAGGGCGATCGATTATCTCCATAATTCGCAATTGGTCATTCATTAGTTATTGATAATTAGTAATTGAAGATTACAGCTTGATCAGCGCTAATTCTCAAGTGTTTAGTTAAGAGAATTATGCAAAACTCAAAACTATCGACAGGGGCGGCTTTTGCATAAAACTTACTTGTTAAAGTAAAAGTTTATTGTCTAAACCCGCCCCTACATAACTCAAAACTCTCGACTACCGTTATACCAATTTAAGGTGAAGTTGCACCTATCTCGATCCCCCTCACATCCCCCTTAAGAAGGGGAGTAGGGGTTGACTTTGAGAATAATCTTGTCCCCCCCTTATTAAGGGGGGTTAGGGGGGATCAGATTCTACGGGGCCTCATAAAAAATTGGTATTACATTCCCATGATTTCGTAACCGGCATCGACATACAAAACTTGACCCGTAATCCCGCTAGCGAGATTGCTGCACAGAAAAGCCGCAGCATTTCCCACTTCCTGCTGAGTCACCGTCCGCCGCAGCGGGGCCACTTCCTCAACGTGGTGGATCATGTCCAGAATACCGCCAACTGCTGACGAAGCCAGAGTCCGAATCGGGCCAGAAGAAATCGCATTTACCCGAATATTTAACGGGCCGAGTTCAGCAGCCAGATAGCGAACATTCATTTCCAAAGCCGCCTTAGCAATTCCCATCACATTATAGTTAGGAACTACCCGGACGCCGCCCAAATAAGTCAGGGTCACAATACTGCCACCCTCGGCCATCAGCGGTTTAGCAGCAGCACAAAGCCGCACCAGCGAGTAAGCGCTAATATCCAAAGCATTGGAGAAACCTTGGCGCGAAGTGTTGGTGAAATCTCCCGAAAGTTCGTCCTTGCCGGCAAAAGCCAGACAGTGGATCAGGACATCTAACTTGCCCCACTTGTCGGCGATGGTTTTAAAAGTAGACTCAATTTCGCTCTCGTCTTGGACATTGCAGGGCAAATACAGACTGGGATTGAGCGGTTCCACCAGTTCAGCGACTTTACGCTCGTGCTTGCCTTTCTCGTCCTTCAAATAAGTTATGCCGAGGTTGGCCCCAGCTTTGTGGAGCTGCTGAGCGATGCCCCAGGCGATCGAGCGATTGTTGGCAATGCCCGTAACAAGAGCATTTTTTCCGGTCAAATCTATCATCTGTATTTCTTCTAGAAGCAACTAGCACCGTTCTCATTGGCTCTCTGCGACAACCCCGCCAGTTTAGACACAACTGATTCAGATTTAACTGATTGAGACACAATTGAGACACAATTGAGACACAATTGATATTAATTTTGCTGTGGAGCTACATGGGGGGGAATTGAAAAAGTTAAGAGAAGGGCTAGATTTAATCATACAGCGTGTGTTTACCTTAATATTAGATGGAAGTAACCGAATCCTTGCATATTGGAGGTTGGGAAGTATATTTACTCAATAAGGTTAATCCGCAAGTTATAAAGTATTGATTAGTACAAAGGATCTAGTCGTGACGCATGATAGACCGCTAGCAGCCGTGTTCCGCCAAATCAGCGGCGGGGCGTTTCCACCCATTGTGGAAACCTTTGAACGGGGCAAGACAATTTTTTTCCCTGGAGACCCGGCTGAGCGCGTCTACGTTCTCATTAGAGGTGCTGTGAAGCTCTCCAGGGTGTACGAAGCAGGGGAAGAAATTACAGTCGCCCTCCTGCGCGAAAATAGCGTATTTGGGGTGCTGTCTCTGATTACGGGACACCGATCGGACAGGTTTTACCACGCGGTAGCCTTTACGCCGGTGGAATTGATCTCGCTGCCGATCGAACAAGTCGAGAAAGCGCTTAAGGAAGACCCGGAATTATCGATGGTGATGCTGCGGGGACTGTCGTCTCGGATTTTGCAAACCGAGATGATGATCGAAACGCTGGCCCACCGAGATATGGGATCGAGACTCGTCAGCTTTTTGCTGATTCTGTGCCGGGATTTTGGCGTGCCCGGTACAGAGGGGATTACGATTGATTTGAAGCTGTCCCACCAAGCGATCGCCGAAGCGATCGGCTCGACGCGGGTAACGGTGACTCGTTTGCTGGGCGATCTCAGGCAAGAAACCATGATCTCGATCCACAAGAAAAAGATCACAGTCCACAACCCGGTGGCTTTAAGCCAGCAATTCACTTGATGCCGAGAAAGTATAGGATTTTGGATTTTGGATTTTAGATTCAATCCAAAATCCAAAATCCAAAACCTAAAATCGGAATGACTGCTGGATACATCCTGGTATTTGTAATTTTAGTGTTGGGGGGTGTGATCGCCACTGTCAGCGATCGCCTTGGGACGAAAGTCGGCAAGGCAAGGTTGAGTTTGTTCAAACTTCGCCCCCGCGATACTGCTGTTGTTGTGACAGTGATGGCCGGCAGCATCCTGTCAGCAATTACTCTGGGCATTTTGTTTGCTACTAGCAAGCCGCTGCGAACGGGAGTTTTTAGAATAGACGAGATTCAAAAAAGGCTCAACAACGCCCGCAGAGAAATCAACCAAGCCACTGAAGAAAAAAATCGAGTTGAAACTGAATTAGCTCAAGCCAGAGCCGCTCAAGCGCAAGCTAGAGCCAATTTGGAGCAAATTAATCAATCCCTCCAAGCAGCTAATGCCGAGCAAGCTCGGACGCAAACAAAATTAAACTCGCTGCGGGCCCAGCTCAACAGCGTGCAAGCAGCCAAGTCTAAAACTGAAGAGCAGTTAAGTCAGGTAGAAGCGGCTAAATCTAAGACAGAAGAACAGCTCAGCAGTGTGGAAGCAGCTAAATCCCGCACCGAAGAACAATTGAAACTGGTGGAAACGATTCGATCGACTACACAAGCTCAGCTCGATCGCACCGAGAACCAATTGAAAACAGTTTCTGCTCAAAAAACGACTTTAGGCTCGGAAATCGCCCAACTGCAAGAAGAGCGCCAACAGTTAATCGAGCAGCGAGAGCAGGTAAAAACTCAAATTGCCCAGCGCGATCGAGAAATTGCCCAACGCGATCGAGAAATTGTCGATCGCAACGAACTAATTGCCCAGCGAGACAAGGAAATTGCCCAGCGAATGCAAAATCTGGCCGAGCGCGATCGAATAATTGTCGAGCGCGACAAAGTAATTGCCGAGAGGGAAGCACTCCTAGAAACCTTGGCACAGCAACAAGCTCAACTCGAACAGCAACAAACTGTCTTGCAGCAACAAGTGCAAATTTTGGAACGCGACTTTCAGGCAATCCGCGAGGGTACAGTTGCCATCAGGCGCGGTCAAATTTTAGCTGCTGGCGTCGTTCGCATTATCGAACCCGGTATGGCAAGTGGCGCGATCGATCGGCTTTTGCAAGAAGCAAATAAAACCACCGTCGGACTGATGCAGCCGGAAAATACCAAGGTTAGGGACCAGGTTATTCAAATTACTAAAGCAGAAATCGATCAACTAATTAGTCAGATTAAAGACGGTCAAGACTACGTGGTGCGAATTGTCGCTGGTGCTAATTACCTGCGGGAAGAAAAGCTAATTAAGGTATTTGCAGAAGCAGAAATAAATCGAGTTGTGTTCCGGGCTGGAGATGTGATTGCAGGGGTTGCTGTCGATCCGGTGACTTTGACCGACGAACAGGTGCGGCAGCAGTTGCTGCAATTGATAGAAGCTTGTCAATTTCGCGCTCGCCTGATCGGTGTTGTCGGCGGTAGAGTCCAAGTGGCCGACAATCAGGTTGAAACTTTAGCTGGTTTTATCGAGCGGTTGCAGCAGTACGATAAACCGCTGGATGTTCAGGCGATCGCCGCAGATGTCACTTACATTGCCGGCCCGCTTAAAATAGATTTAGTTGCTCGTGAAAACGGAGCCGTTGTTTTCCGCACCGGACAACAACCACCGGGCGGCCCAGATGTGAAAGTTAAATAATAAGTGCGATCGACATATCGAATTTGAGCAAAAATTTTGGGCGATCGAATTACAATTTTGCTTGACTTTTTCGCGCCCTTGACATATCATTAAATCATGGGAATCCGTGCCGCCATATATATAGCAATCGTAGGGTGCGTCGCCACCAAAAATCTGGAAGCACCACCAACAATCTCACAGCGACGCACCGCACCCAATTAGTAGGGTGTGTCGCCACCAAAAATCTGGAAGCACCACCAATAATCTCACAGCGACGCACCGCACCGCTAAGAGAGCAAAGTAGAAAAACTAAGAATCGAACCCTGAGATATTGGCATCACAAAACAAAATTTTGCTCAATTAAAATGCAGGAGCGTGCGGTGTAATGTCAGAGAATCAAAATGAACCCAGAGAATATGATGCCGTCCGTGGCGGTCAAAATTCAATTCCTGTCAATGCTGCGGTACTGGGAGGCATAGCCGGTGTTAAAAGCCGATTAGCCTCACCCATTGTCGAAGTGAGAACCGCCGCACTCTCCGAAGCACTCAAATATGGAGAAGCTGGCTTAGATGTGATAATGCAAGCTTTGCAGGATGAATCAATGCAGGTGAAATGTGCTGCCTATTCACTGCTGAAATATCGAAACGAGGAAAAGATTCAACGACAGTTACAAAACTATTTTCCTACATTTGAATTTGAGGTCATCACAGTCGATGCTGACGGAACAGAAAACAGTCGCATAAAGTCTTTTGCTCATTACTTCCCTGAAGACTTAGGTGATGGAGTTGTACTAGACATGGTTTACATTCCTGGCGGCACATTTATGATGGGTTCGACAGCAACAGAATCAGCTAGGCTCGATAACGAACGTCCGCAGCATCAAGTAACAGTACCGACTTTTTATGTAGGAAAATACCCCATCACCCAAGCACAGTGGCAAGCAGTGATGGGAAATATTCCATCATTCTTTAGGGGTGAAAAAAGTCCTGTAGAAAGTGTAAACTGGCATGATGCTGTAGAATTCTGCCGGAAACTTTCTGAAAAAACAGGCAAGATTTATCGCTTACTTTCGGAATCTGAATGGGAATATGCTTGTCGCGCCGGAACTACAACACCTTTCTATTTTGGCGAGACAATTACCACAGATTTAGCTAATTATGATGGGAATTATCCCTTTGGTGGTGAACCGAAGGGACTTAATCGCGCACACACAATGGATGTGGGGAGTTTTCCTCCGAATCCCTTTGGACTTTATGATATGCACGGTGAGGTTTGGGAATGGTGCAGCGATAAGTGGCCCAGTAACGATGACGGCGCACCGACTGACGGAAGTTCTTCGGAAACTGGAACAAGTGATTACCGGGTGCTGCGTGGGGGTTCGTGTTGGTACCGTGCGGTCCATTGCCGTGCTGCAAGCCGCTACTTCCGCTCTGCGGGCAACTCGTACTTGGACGGGGGTTTTCGTGTTGCGGTTGCTTTGGCTGTCCCTTCCTCCCCGTCTTCCCTGTGAGGACTCTTCTCTACTCTTTAGCCCTTTAGCCCTTTTCCCTTTTTCCTCTTTACCCTTTTGCGTGCGTCAGCGCACTTTAATTTTTTTTTGCACTCATCTTTACACGCGATTCAAAATAGTAGGGTGCGTCGCCATCAGCAATTTGCAAATCAAATCGACAATCTCACAGCGACGCACCGCCTGCACAGGGGTGAGAGAAACCGGGTTTTTGCGCGGGGAGTCAAAGAAACCGGGTTTTTTCGATAAATTAAAACGGGGGAGTAAAGATTGTGGCAAAAACCAGGTTTCTGATTTTAGGCATTATATGGCCGCACGGATTCCCATGATGATATAATATGTCACTCCTGCAAAAAAGTCAAGCAAAATAAGTACGATCGCCCGCAAAGATTTTGAGACATTCAAGAATGCAAGTGCCAGATTAGATATAGGTTGGCGATGGGTTTCCTCGACTACAACAGCGCAACTACAAACTTATTAACACAGAACTCATAAATATGATTTTAGGTTTCGATCCGGGTAAAGACAAGTGCGGCATCGCCGTCATGGGTAGAGACAGAAGCGTCTGCTACCATCAAGTTGTGCAGTCGGAAGCAGCGATATCTACTATTCAATCTTTGTGCGAACAGTTTTCGATGGAGTTATTGGTGATCGGAGATCAAACGACTTCTAAGAGTTGGAAACAAAAACTGACGCAGAGTTTGTCGCCTTTGATAAAAATTGTTCAGGTTGACGAGAGGTACAGCAGTTTAGAAGCGAGGGAACGCTACTGGCAAATGTACCCTCCGACGGGACTTTCGCGCTTGATTCCGAAGGGAATGCGGACGCCACCGAGGCCAGTGGACGATATTGTGGCGATCGTCCTAATTGAAAGATATTTGAACAAACAGTTGACAGTTGACAGTTGACAGCGAGGTTTTCAAGCAAGTTCTAAAAACTTTGGGTTTCGTGGGAAATCCTATTTTTTACTGCTTCAGCAAACCCTAGCTAATCTTGTTGAACCATCCACACCAAGAATCCTAAAATGGTTTCCACCGGAAGCAGCGGATAATCGGTAAGGTCGATCGTCACTGTTGTTCCTGAAAGCTTGAGAAAACGCCATTGAGTGCCGCTGCTGATACAGCCGTAAATAGTGGCGATCGGGTGTTCTGCTGCTTCGTTAAAGCGCTGTGCCGCTACCATTTCAGCAATACATTGACCGATACCTTCGTTCAGATCGGCTTTTTTTGCTTCCACAACTACGATCGCGGGTGCTTCTACGGTAAGCTGTTCGGGCGATCGGCTAATTAAAAAATCGACGTATCCGGTGAGCTCGCAACTGGGGTCAACATTGAATTCCCGTCCCGAAAATAAACTGATTTGGCGGTTCATCAAGCGCCGGACTTCTTGCAAAACTGGGTAGACAATGGCTTCCGATCTGGCTTTTTCTGAACCAACTGCGATCGTCCAAGGCAAATCTTCTAATTCGCTACTCAATCTCGGACTGGGATTAATTGATTCTACCTCCGGAAAAAACCGAGTTCCCTCCACGATAGTTAACTGAAAGTCTTTTTTAGCTCTAGTAATTGTGAATTGACTGTAAGGCATAATCCGATAGCTTTTTTGATAATACAGACTTTTATTCTTATAATTATGCCTAAATTTGAAAGAATCTGCAATTTGTTTGAGTTCAGCTAATAAAATGTACCCTAAATTAATCAGAGCGATCGTTGAATAACAGTGAGTGTTACTTGATGACAGCTTCGGTCAAAATTACCTTACCATTCTGCCGGACTTGTAGGCGTTGGGGGTTAATCGAGTAGATAATATTGCCGTTAGTCGCTTCATAACTTCCGTCATCACCTGCTGTTACTTGCATGACATTGATTTGGGTGCCATTTATTTTGCTGAGGCCGCGGTAAAAAATATCGCCTTCCTGGGTTTTGCAAATGTATATAGAAAAGTTGGGCGTTGCGAAAAATTGCACCATTTGATCCCTCGGACATCCCTCAACTTGAGCAATTTGCAGCGGTTGATTATTGCCCAAAGTGTTGGGTGCGGGTTGATTTAGTGCAGTTGCTTCTGCTGAGGCTGTCAAAAAGCCGTGAAGCGAAGCTATCCCGAAGGGAATCGCACTAATGCCTGCCATAACTAGAACTACTTCTTTAATGCCCTTAACTGTATCTTTATAAAACATCTTGTCACTCCTGGCTTTAACTATATAATTACATCTTAAGCGATATTTGCTGGATATTAATAATATTTAATATCAGAGGTGAGAGGTGCAGGGAAAAGGGTACACCGTCGGTTTAAGTAAGGTGCCAACTGTGCACCCTACACCAGTGAAAATACATAAGTATGTCAATGCGATCGCAGGAAAGCAATCTCTTGTATTTATGACATTTTTAAGGTTTTATGACTTGTCCACGCCGATCTGAGAAACCGGGTTTCTTCATATATTTCTCGTTACTAAACCTTTGATTTTCGTAGAAACCGGGAATAAGCGCCCCCATGTCGCGAACTGACTCTGTTATATCAATTCCGGTTGCATTGGAATGATTAAACCGCAGAGAACGCAGAGAACGCAGAGTCAGAGAACAGAGAGATGAATACAGGACGATGAAGGGCGGATTTGATATTACACGGTAATGTTTATTTACGCTTAGCTATTTATTGAATAATAAAAAGGGAAACAGAAAACACATTTTTTCTTCCATTTCCCCTTTTTTCACGGACGGTCGTCCTGACTGCGAACCTGGTAATTAATTAACGGCTGCCAACTGTTTATCTTTGATTTCCACCGGCGCGGTTAATGCCTCTTCCAAATCCGCACAGCCGAGTTTTTCCTCCAAAATTGCCATCACTTCGCGACCGAAATCATTGGAATTCCGCTGCCAAGCTTCTAAACAAATTTGTCCGAAAAACGAACCCAAAGGTTCGGGATTCCATAGCAATTTGCGCGCTGTCCAAGGCATCAAACTCATGGGATCGTAACCAGGTTGCAGAATATCCTTCTTAAAGGCGTATTCTTCTAAAATAGTGTGCGGCTGCAACCCGATAAAGAAAATCGCAGGTTCTACTTTATCGGCTCCGAAAATCCGCTCTAATTCTCGGTGATAAGCAATAGTTTGCCGGATGGTTTCAAAGGTTTCGTCAATGACGTTAAACGAGTAATTAACGGAAACCACATCGTTGTAACCTGCTGCTTTTAAATCGCGACAATTTTCCAAAACTACTCGCAAGTTGTAGCCCATCCGCATTTTGCGAACCAGTTCCTGGGAACCGCTGGTGATGCCGATTTCAAAGTAATTCATCCCCGTTTTTACCATCAAATCGCACAACTCTGGTGTGAGATTATCCGCACGGATGTAAGCGGCCCAGTGTATGTCAGTCATGCCGGCGGCGATGATTTTTTGCAATAATTCAACTGCATCATCAATGAATTTGCGTGCTGGGATAAATTGAGCGTCGGTAAACCAGAAATTGCGGATACCTCGATCGTACAATTGCCGAATCTCCGCCACCACCTCATCCGCCGGATTGATCCGCACTTGCTTCCCTTCAATCACCGTATAAATGCAGTAACAGCAATTGTGAGGACAGCCGCGCTTGGTTTGCACTCCCACGTAGAAGTCCATATCCTGTAGATAATAGGAAAATTCCGGCCAAATCGTTTCGATGTAGTTATAGTCGCAAGCACTTTTCTCGATGTTGGCTGGCTTTTCGTGAATTAGCTTCGCGCGCGGCACGGTTTCTCCCACCACATAACACCTTTCCTCGGCCAAATCTTCGCCCTTAATCAACTTCTCCAGCAAAGCTTCGCCTTCCCCCACCGAAACCACAGTTCCCGTGGGCAAACTGCGACCCAACTGCTCGTAAAACACGCTCACAGCACCGCCTCCGACCACTGCACGAGCTTCGGGGCGGTATTTCCGGGCCCGCTTCAATCCGCGCTTAATCAGTCCCAAATTGCGCCAGAGTTCGGTGTAGTAAGACGCGGCTAAACGCAGTCCTCCGAGTGCTCCCCGGAACTTGATCAGCGGATTTTTGGCGTAGTAAAACTCGAAGGCATTTTGCAACGGGTTGCCGCCTCTGCCGCCCACGGGCGCGTAAATTTGAATGTCCCGCCAAGAGAAAACCAGCAGAGTCGGCTTAAACTCGTCTATGCTGGCATCTAAAGCTTTAGCGAAATCCAGGGGGGGTACGGCACCTAAATCGAAAATGCGCTGTTCGACATCGGGAAACAGCTTGTGTACGTGATCCGACAGATACACAACTCCGATCGGGAAAATCGGATTGCAAGGGAGGCGAACGTACAGGACTCGGTTTTCTCGGTTTTCCATGATTGCCATATCCTAAAGTGGAACTTTTTCAGCTATGTTAATATTCTTTTAATATAACTTTACAATATGTCTAATTTTCGCAATTTGACATTAAATATTCTTAAATTTTTTTAAACTGGCTAAAAGCCGAGCTTGTTGGTGTCGATCGGCGAGAGCAGCAGAAAAAAGCTAATTTTTAAGCAAATACAGCGTAGATTGACCGAATATTTAACCAGGGGGTCAAAAAAAGTATAATTTTACGAATAAATTTTAATTTAAGTTCGATCGGTCTCTCATGTATTAGGGAGTTGGTAGTCGGCTTTACAGTAGGCGGGATCGCCTAGTGTTAGCCTGAGAAGATAACTAAAACTTTTAGGCAAGGCTCCCTCAGCAGTTATGGCTCAAATTCTTGACCCCGTACCCTCAGACACCGACAGCAAGATTCTGTGCTGCTACGTCAACGCCACCAGTCAGATTCAGATTGCTCGCATCGCCAACATTCCTAACTGGTACTTTGAACGAGTAGTTTTTCCCGGACAGCGCTTAGTGTTTGAAGCGATGCCCGCTGCAGCATTGGAAATTCACACCGGGATGATGGCCAGTGCAATTTTGTCGGATAAAATTCCTTGCGATCGCTTGCAGATTAACGAAGGCCCCTATTCAAACGTCCATCCTAGCAGATCCCCAGAGGCTGTTCAGGGCGATCGAACAATCATGGCCGGCCGCCCCAAATCCCGAGAAATCTCAGAACCTTTGACTGTACCGGCACTAACCGCCGTCGATTAATCGGAGTTGTGAGTTTTGAGTTATATAATTGTCAGTTAATTGATAACTCCGCGCTCAAAATTCCAACTTCTGCAAAGCGGTAAAAACTCAACAGTTAAGAATCAAAGTTTCTGAAATGAATTTTAGATCAAAACTCACAACTGCAAATATTGTCCGGTTTTTCGTATTTCCCTGAGTGTGCTTGGCTGCCTCGACAACTGTGCAAAAATATCATTAAACAGCTTCTCGACTTTCAGCCATGTCAGCACAACCTATTGCTTCTTCCCCATCTTCTGCCCCAGTATTTGAGCCGGCGGTATTCCGGCTTTCTCCCCTGATTAGAATCACGCTGTTGAGTTTGTACACAGCCCTGACAATTCCCTTGCCTTTTTTGTCGGAAGTAACGAAAGCAGCCGTTCCTCCCGCCGCACTCTGGGCAGGAATTGTTGTCGGGGCTGTGGGCCTTTACGGCGTGCTCAGTGAAAGGGTAATTTTGAGCGAGGAAGGGATTGAAGTCACATATCCCAAGTGGTTTCCGCGTTTGTTTCGCAAGGGTTGGTCGCTACCTTGGACTGAGGTAAAAGCTCTCAAACCTCGATCGACCGGTCAAGGAGGTTTAGTTTACTATTTTTTGAGTCATTCGGGTGAAGGTTATTTGTTGCCAATGCGAGTGGCTGGATTTGGTAAATTAGTCGGTTTGGTGGAAGCAAAAACAGGTATTGATACTAGAGATGTCCGCCCTTTGTCGCAGCCTTGGATGTATCTTATTTTGCTGGGATGTACGCTGCTTCTGCTGTTGGTAGATACGTGGACTATTGTCACGGCGATCGGGCTTAAAGGCAATCTGTAATATTATCTCCGCTACAACTCACATCTTGCACCATTCTCGCTTAACAGGCTTTTCGGCCTGTTCCACAAGAAAATTCAGTCTTTGTGGAACAGGCCGAAAAGCCTGTTCATAAAAAGGTAAGGATTCAGGTCTAAAAACTTGCGGCTCCAACGCTTGTCTGGCAAGGGTTTTAGGGCAAAATAAGGGTTTTTGTCTTTCGTGGTTAATTGTCAATAAACGAGGATAAGTGACAGTTTTTCGTGGTTTATTGAGAATAGAGATTGATTTAGTATCAAGCTCCATATCTAAAGTCTTTGCCCAGCAAGGAGTTTACTGACCTGAATCCTTACATAAAAAGCTTATTGAGAATGATGCAACATCTCCGGTACAAGAACCGTTATAGAGTTGGTAGTGAAGACTTCAGTCCTCATAAAACTTGCTCGGATTATTGACTCTTATTAGAAATCAATAACATTTTTTCTGATTTTATAAGATCGATTTCTATTATTTTTGATTCAGCCTCGACTTATTTTTAAGTTGCGTCCAAGACTAAAAAGCTAGTTGCCTGTCCGAACTCAAAAAATATTTTTTGTTTGTGGTGAACATTCTTGTTTAATTTTGTTTCTAGCGAACTTTTTGGGAGACAATTTGGCCAATATTATTAAGTTTTTATAAAAAAAGTTACCACTAAAAGTAATTGGTATAAGATAAACATCATTAAATTTTAGGGGATTCGACTTTCCTAAAAGAACCTTTCCAGCAAAAACTAATTTTATATTAGAATTAGTTTTGGTTTACCATGTATCTTTTTCATTAAATTCACGATGTGATGTGAATGTAAATAGTTATTAACGCATTTAATCTCATTGCTGAATAGCTCGACTAAAAGCTGGCAAATGTAGCGTGAATATATCTAGCAATTCCCAGCAAGTATAAGCGTTACAGCTTAGCTATGAATTCCTCTTAAATACTTTTAGTGAGAACATAGAGAATGAGTACCCAAAAGTCATTGTTTATACCTCGGCGTCAAGTAATTCGTGGGATTTTATCTACTACAGCGTTTGCAGTCACCTCGCGCCTTTGGACTGGATGTACTCCTGCTAAAGAGGTTCAAGCAAACTCGCCTGGAAAAGATAAGCCAATTGTGATGGGATTTATTTATGTTGGCCCCAAAGATGACTACGGCTACAATCAAGCCCAAGCCGAAGGGAACGCTGGGGTTTCAAAATTAGCCTGGGTAAAAACCGTAGAGGAAGCAAATGTTCCTGAAACTACGGCGGTACAAGAAACCATGAGGAACATGATCGAACAGGATGGGGCAACGGTTCTGTTCCCTACGTCCTTCGGGTACTTTGACCCCCATATTCTGAAACTGGCAAAGGATTACCCGGAGGTACAATTCTTCCACTGCGGTGGACTTTATCAGGAAGGTAAGCATCCAAATAACGTTGGCAGCTATTTTGGCTACATTGATGAGGGTGAGTATGTAGCAGGCATTGTTGCCGCCCACGCCTCTAAAACCGGAAAATTAGGATTTATTGCTGCTAAACCCATACCCCAAGTATTACGCAATATCAATAGCTTTACATTAGGGGCACGTAGCATTAAGCCAGAAGTTACAACTCAGGTGATTTTTACAGGAGATTGGTCTTTGCCTGTTAAAGAAGCTGATGCTGCTAATAGTATGGCTGACCAGGGTGTTGATGTAATTACCTGTCACGTAGATAGTCCCAAAGTGGTGATAGAAACCGCTGAGAAACGAGGCATTTTCTGTACTGGCTACCATGCGAGTCAAGCCCAACTTGCGCCCAAAGGATATTTAACAGGTGCCGAGTGGGACTGGACGAATGTCTATTCTAAGTATGCTGAAATGCTTAATGCTGGCAAGACGCTAATGAACGGAGGCATTCCCCATTTAGTACGTGGTGGTTTGAAAGATGGTTTTTTGAAGCTGTCGCCCTACGGTAGCGCCGTAACTGCCGAAGCGCAAAAGGATGCTGATGCTGCTAAGAGTAAGTTTCTTGATGGCAGCATGGTCATTTATAAGGGGGAAATAAAAGATAACACCGGGAAAGTTGTGATTGCTGAAGGTAAGGATTACAAGCAGCAAGACGCAGAACTAGAAAAGATGAATTGGCTGGCATCAGGCGTCATCGGCAAAGTTACGAGTTAATTAGGATCGCGAATTAAATAATTTACACTCTTGAAAGTGGGGAGTAGCGGTTGGGCCTAAGAGCCCGCCCTTTCTGGACGGGCGGGACGCCCATCCCACAAGAACTATCACGCATTGTAAGTTATTTAATTCTCATTCCTAAGAAAGTATTTCACGCTCGTCGGCAACTGCTATACAAGCAAGTTTTTCATTCAACACTCATCATTTTCTTAGTAATTCATCTTTTATTCTGATGATGATTAACCGTCAAAACTGGCGTACAACTTTGGAAGCGGTTGGTATCCCGATCGCCGCCATCCTCTTCTCATTGGTATTATTTGGAATTTTTTGTGCTGGGGCTGGATCTAATCCCTTTGCTGTCTATGCCTCAATCTACAAAGCAGCGTTTGGCAGTTGGCATTCATTCCAAAACACCCTGATCAGGGCTGCACCGTTGATGTTGAGTTCCCTGTGTACGGCTTTGCCTGCCCGTTTGGGGTTGATGATTATCGGCAACGAAGGCGCTTTAGTAGTTGGGGGTCTGGGGGCTGTCGCCGCTGGACTGGCTTTATCTTCTGCACCGCCGACGTTAGTCCAAATTGCAATGGCGCTGGCAGCAATTGTCTGTGGAGGTGTGTGGATTGGTGCAGTGGGAGCTTTGCGCTATTACCGGGCAGTGAATGAGACAATTAGCAGCTTGTTGTTGAACTATATTGCGATCGCCCTGCTGAATCATTTAGTAGGCGGCGTGATGCGTGACCCCAGCAGTGTCAATAAAATTTCTAGTTACCCGATTCCTGATGTGAATATGTTAGGAAATATTCCAGGAACCCGCGTTCACTACGGTCTAATTTATGGGTTAGTTGCTTGTGCGATCGCCTACTTCCTGATCCAACGTACTACATTTGGCTTTGCAGCTAGAACAGCAGGAGGTAACATCCGCGCTGCTCGAATTGCCGGACTTCCTGTCGGCAAGTTGACAATGGCAATCTGTTTCTTAGCTGGCTCTTGTGCGGGTTTGGCAGGCATGGTGGAAGTCGCCGCCGTGCATGGTCGAGCTAACGAATCACTTAATGCTAACTATGGCTACAGCGGTATCTTAGTTGCATTCATTGCTCGACACAACCCTCTTGCTGCGACTATTGTGGCAATTCTGCTTGGCGGCATTCTTGCTAGTGGTGGCATCTTGCAACGAGCACATGGACTGCCCGATGCAACGGTTTTAGTATTCCAAGGGTTGGTCTTTTTGGTAGTTCTGTATAGCGAATCGCTCTACGGACGTTTGCCATTTTTCAAAGAACAGTTAACCGATCGCCCTCAGCAGCCACCTTCTAGCGAGCAGCCATCAATAGCCACTGTCTAAGCAATAAGCTGTTACGCATTTAAACCACTAACGAGGCTTGTAGGGTGCGTCAGTTAGAAGACTTACGCTTACAAGGGCAACACTTCTGTACTGACGCACCATACTATCGTCTTTTAAATGCCGAACAGCTTACGTTAAGCCAAAATCTCAAATCGGAGGAATCTACAATGGCAGCAGAAGTATTAGGTTGGTGGGGAGTACCTTTAGGTATCTTGGCAGGAACTTTGCGGGGTAGCGCTCCATTTTTGTTCGTCAGTTTGGGCGAATGCCTGACTGAAAAAAGCGGCAAGATTAATTTGGGCTTAGAAGGGACACTGTTAACGGGTGCGATGAGTGCCTATGCTATTTCTTATCAGACTGGATCGCCTTGGTTAGGTGTTTTAGCCGCTGGTCTAGCGGGCATGGTACTAGGTTGTATCCACGCTTGGCTGTGCATACAACCAAAAGTAAACGACATTGCCGTAGGCATCGCCATGATTATTTTTGGTAGCGGCATTGCTTTCTTTTTTGGCAAACCTTTTATTCAACCAAGTGCCACCCAGTTGCCTAGTTTACCTCTGGGTGCTTGGAGTCATCTGCCTCCGGTGCAATCAGCGCTACAAATTTGTCCCCTATTTTTGTTAGGTGTAGCGATCGCCCCTCTAATGCAGTGGTTCTTTAAATCAACTCGTTGGGGGTTATTTATTCGTGCAGTTGGGGATAGTCCCGATGCTGCCAAAGCAATGGGAATCTCCATTAATAAAGTTCGTATGCTCTGCATTATCGCGGGCAGTTTCTTAGCTGGAATTGGTGGTGCTTATTTATCCCTTTACTATCCCGGTAGCTGGACAGAACGCATCTCTAGTGGTCAAGGACTGATGGCGGTAGCGCTGGTAATTTTCGCCCGTTGGAATCCAGTTCAGTGCTTATACGCCTCGTTGCTATTTGGGGGGGCGCAGGCGATCGGCCCCGCTTTGCAATCAGTAGGGGTCGATTCCTATTACTACTTATTCAATGCTTCGCCCTACATCCTGACGCTGGCGATCATGATTATTACTTGTTCGCCAAAACGAACTTTGACCGGCGCGCCTGGATCTTTAGGAACTAGCACATAAAACAGGAATTTATCGCAAGGGAGATAAACATGGGACGTTTTGTAGAAGCTGAACCATATCCTTATCCTTACAATGGCGATTTGCGCCCAGAAAATACGGTGCTGCTGATAATTGATATGCAAATTGATTTCTGCGGCATTGGTGGATATGTTGACAAGATGGGCTACGACTTGTCACTGACTCGCGCTCCTATTGAGCCAATCAAGCAAGTCTTAGAAGTCGCACGGGCGAAGCACTTCCATATCATGCACACCCGCGAAGGACACCGCCCCGACTTAGCAGATTTACCAGAAAACAAGCAGTGGCGATCGCGCCAAATTAACGCCGGAATTGGCGATCCCGGCCCCTGCGGCAGAATTCTCGTTCGAGGTGAAGCAGGCTGGGAAATCATTCCAGAACTCGCGCCTTTGCCTGGTGAGGCGGTGATTGACAAGCCTGGAAAAGGCTCCTTCTATGCTACGGATTTAGATCTGTTACTGAAACGCAAAGGCATTCAAAATATTGTTTTGGCTGGCATTACAACCGATGTCTGCGTCCATACTACCATGCGAGATGCAAACGATCGCGGTTATGAATGTTTGCTCTTATCTGACTGTACAGGCGCAACAGATTATGGCAACCATTTGGCGGCACTTAAGATGATTCAGATGCAGGGAGGAGTGTTTGGAACCGTTGCTGATTCAGAAGCATTTATCAAAGCTTTAAGTGTTTAATTCTGAGGAAACCAAAAGTAAATAGTTCAAGCATTGAAATGAATCCAGCCATCTAACTAAAGAATCAAATCTCATAAATAGCCGATAAACTGAAAACTTGACAGGAGATAAAAACATGACAGAAGTGAAAGACTCTCTAGCCAAAAACTCAGCACTAAATACTCAAAATTATCTAGACACTCAAAACTCAAACTTCACAATTCAAAACTTTCTGCAACCACCAGAACTAGAGGTGGTTAACATGACTAAGCGGTTTGGCACGATGACTGCACTTGATAACTTCTCTATGACGCTAAAACCAGGAACGTTTCATGCTTTGCTGGGCGAGAACGGAGCAGGCAAAAGTACCCTTGTTAAATGTGTCATGGGTTTCTATACTCCTACTTCAGGCCAAGTTTTGATTGATAAGCAGGAAACGACGATCGCAAGTCCTCGCGATGCTCATAAGTATGGCATTGGCATGGTTTACCAGCACTTCACCTCTGTGCCTGCGATGACTGTAGCCGAAAATCTGGTTTTGTCCCGCTTTGATAGCCCTAATTTGATTAACTGGAAAGCAGAGTACGATGGGTTAAAGGCTTTTATGAAAACGGCTCCTTTCCGAGTTCCTCTAGATACCCCGGTCTTTCAATTAGCTGCGGGGGAAAAACAAAAGCTAGAAATTCTTAAACAGATATATCTTCAGAGTCGGATCTTGATTCTGGACGAACCTACTTCGGTGCTGACTCCGCAGGAAGCGGATGAGGTTTTAGGTTTACTGCGCGCAGAAGTTACTGCCGGAAGATTAAGCGTCTTAATTATCAGCCACAAATTCCGGGAAGTGATGGCGTTTTGCGATAGCATCACGGTGCTGCGTAAAGGGAAGTTTGCAGGTCAGGGTTTGGTAAAGGATCTGACTGTCTCGGATATGTCTGAAATGATGATGGGTGAAAGGCGTGAGCCAACACAAGTTGAAAAGACAGCCCCGCCAACGACTATTCCTGTCCTTGAAGTTAAAGACCTTCATGCCAATAAAGACAACGGTATGGAGGTATTGACAGGAGTAAATCTCACAGTTCACAGCGGCGAAATTGTTGGGATTGCAGGTATCTCTGGCAATGGTCAGCGGGAACTGGTGGAGGTGTTGGCTGGTCAGCGTTCTGCTACAGGTGGAGATGTGCTGGTTAATGGCGAAGTTTATACGGCAACACGAGCCGAGATGTTTAAACATCAGGTCTTCGCACTACCAGAAGAACCCCTTCATAATGCTTGTGTGCCACACATGAGTGTGGCAGAAAATTTAGCGCTGCGGACGTTTGACCGCCCTCCCCAAGCTAAAGCAAGTATCTTACTCATCCTCAAAGAAATTAGACAGGCGGCTCAAAGCTTAATTAATACTTTCAAAATAAAAACGCCTTCGCCAGATACCCCTATCGGCAATCTGTCGGGGGGAAATGTACAGCGCACAGTGTTAGCACGGGAACTCTCTGCCGAACATATTAAGTTACTAATTGCCGCTAATCCTTGCTTTGGTCTAGATTTTGCTGCTGTGGAGTACATTCACGGTCAGATTATTGAGGCTCGCAACCGAGGTGTAGCTGTGTTATTGGTGAGCGAAGATTTAGATGAACTGCTGAAGTTGTCCGATCGGGTTTTCGTAATAAGTGGCGGGAATTTTACTTATGAAAGTGCGATCGCAGATGCAGATTTTGTTCAGATCGGTAAGAGTATGGCAGGACACTAATCAATTTTGGATTTTGGATTGGTTGACCAAGAGGACGCGGCCATGCTCCATAGTTTCTTGCCATTCTCCGCGTCCTTCTGTCTCCGTGTATCTTTCATTCGAGGCATACCTATGACTGAACTACTCAAGCAAGCTTTGCTCCTTAAAAACCTACATAATATCGCGGCGTGGCAGAATAAGTTGCCTTGGCAACCATTTCGTGATGGGGTTGAAATCTACCGACTTTATGGTGACAACCAAAGTGGATCGGCTGCTGCTCTACTGCGGTATGAGCCGGGAGCAAGTGTCCCAAGGCACACGCATACTGGTTTTGAACATATTTATGTACTAACTGGATCGCAAACTGACGAGAATGGCGAACACGAAGCCGGAACCTTTGTCATTAACCCCCCTGACAGTAACCACAGTGTTGTCAGCCAAGCTGGCTGCATAGTTCTAGTAATTTGGGAAAAACCTATATCGCTATGGTCTTAATATCTGCCCAACCTTATGATTATGAACTGCCAGTCTCAGGCGGTGTGGCTTTGGTTATCATCGATATGCAGCGAGATTTTTTGGAGCGTGGGGGATTTGGTGAAGCTTTAGGCAATGATGTCAGCCAACTACAGGCAATCGTGCCAACGGTAAAGCAGTTGTTAGAGGCATTTCGCGATCGTCATCTCCCTATTGTTCACACTATTGAAGGTCATCAACCCGACCTTTCTGATTGTCCTCTATCTAAGCAAAAGCGGGGTCAAAGTAAACTAAAAATTGGCGATCGAGGCCCAATGGGACGAATTTTAATTTTGGGGGAGCCGGGGAATTCAATTATCTCAGAATTGACACCTATGCCTGATGAAATAGTAATTAATAAACCAGGCAAGGGCGCTTTTTATCACACTAATTTGGAATTAATTCTTCGTGAAAAAGCGATTACTCACCTAATTTTTACTGGAGTCACGACTGAGGTTTGCGTTCAAACAACTATGCGTGAGGCTAACGATCGGGGGTTTGAATGTTTACTTGTTGAGGATGCTACAGCCAGCTACTTTCCAGAGTTTAAACAGAGTGCGATCGATATGATTCGCGCCCAAGGCGGTATTATTGGTTGGACTGCAAAGGCTGAAGTAGTAATACAAGCTTTGGAAAAATCGCAGTCTTAAATTTAAAAACTGTCGGCTATCCCGGATGTTTGGGGTAAAAACCAGTGGCTGATATATTTTTTCGTAACAGGCTTTCCGGCCTGTTCCACAAAGAAGAGACCTCTGGGTTTGGGGTGGCTTGTCACCCCTCCAGATGTGGAACATTTTATTATCAAACACGCGCAAAAAAGAAAAACCCGGTTTCTTTAAGAAGCCGAGTTTTTGCATATTCTATTGTTAATTTAAACTACTTAACTTCAGCAGATCGCCGACTGTTAGGTGATTCGTAGTAAACTCCAGAACCTGTATCGGAGACAAAATGACAATCCCAGTAAGAGCGAATAAAGCTCTTCCAAATTGGATCGGTTGACTTGCGATAATAATCGCCCAACACTGGTTTAATTGCTTCCGTTGCTTCCTTCAAGTGATAGTGCGGCATTGTCGAGAAAATGTGGTGGGCTACGTGGGTGCCGATGTCGTGATGGATGGAATTGATGATTCCGTAGTCGCGATCGATCGTAGACAATGCACCTTTCAAGAAAGACCAATCATCTCCGCGATACCAAGGAATATCGGCTTCTGTGTGGTGCAGGAATGTTACCAAATCCAGCCACATCACGAACACTACATAGGGAACTAAGTAGAACTTGAGTAAAAACAGCCAACCAAACTGATAGGTTAGCGCGCCTAAAAAGCCTACCATCAGTACCAAGGATGCGGAACTTGTCAACACATCCCATTTTTCGGACGGACGGAAAATCGGGCTACCGGGCATGAAGTGAGAACCTACTCGATCGGGCGATCGGCGAAATAGATAAATTGGATAGGCAAATAACATCAAATAAAAGCGTCCCAGCTTTTCGTACCAAGGCATTTGATTGTATTTGCTTTCCGATACCGGATACCAGCTTTCATCGTTATCTAAGCTGCCTGTATTTGCGTGGTGGGTTCTGTGACTAATCCGCCAACCGTGGAAGGGCACGAGAATTGGAGCGTGGGAGAGGTGTCCGATCAGGTTGTTGAGCCATTTGCTCTTAGAAAATGAACCGTGTCCGCAGTCGTGGCCCACTACAAACAATGCCCAAAACATGGTTCCTTGCATCAACCAAAAGATTGGATAAAAGAGCCAGGAATCGAGGGTGTAGGCGATCGCATACAAACCTGCGATGATGCCAATATCTAAAAAGAAATAAGCCAGAGATTTCCATGCCGAGGGCTCAAAACAGTGGGCTGGAATGGCTGCCTTGATATCAGCAAGAGTAAAAGGTAACTCTGTTGTACGAGAGGATGAGCCTGGATTGCTCGCGGGATTGAGAACAGTATTTGATTGCACGAAGTTTCCGATTTAAGCTGACTTGAGAAACCGCATTCCGCCTTCTTTTAACAGTCAATCGATTTTAGATTTTAGATTTTAGATTTTAGATTCACTCCACAGATGAATCTGGGGGCTTAACTAATATCTAAATTTTTTGGCTCTCCCGGACATGAGTCGGGGGCTTGTATCCCTATACAGGTGAGGTAACATTCAACCTGCAAGGAGCCATACTTTTTACTCTGCAAGGGTTCCTAAAGTTCTTTAGTTCGCATGAATAGCCCGTCCGCGATTCTCAAGCAAGTTGGCTTGTGGAATACTTGTGTGGGAAAAATTAGTGCGATCGACCCTGTTATCTGAAAAAATCTCATGTGCCCGTTGTTGGTGCGAAATGCGACTTCCATCTGAGAGTGGACATCTGGAGGAACTACCTCCAGTCTGCAGGTAGCATACAGCGTTTCGAGCAGGAATTGTGAACGAGAGTGTAGGGAAAAACCATCGATTTTAGATTGGCGATTTTAGATTCAAGCACAAATCTCAAATCTCAAATCTCCAATCTCCAATCCGAGTGTTGGGTTTCACGCAAGTGATACCCAAGCGACTGTTCACTACAGTTCACCAATTCTGCAAGAATTGCTAAAGCTAAGTTAATGTAACATTTCTACACACATTCTGGCAATGACTTACCAGAAAAACTTGAAAATCCCTAAATAGCGGAAAGTGACGGGCGATCGCTTTCTCGCTTTTAGATTTTCTAGGTTCCAGCTTTTTCTAATATGAGCTTAGACCGTTTTACCATTTCTGGAACGTCGATCGGATAATCACCAGTGAAACACGCCGAACAAAAACTCATCGGGTCTTCGTTAGTCGCCCTTAGCATTCCATCCCAACTCAAGAAAGCCAAAGAATCTACCCCTATTTGGATGCCGATTTCTGCGACTGACTTAGTAGCCGCAATCAACTGATCTTGATTGTCGGTGTCGATCCCGTAGAAACAAGGATGTGTCACCGGTGGCGAAGAAATTCTCATGTGAACTGCGGTTGCGCCAGCATCCCGCAAGGCTTTGACGATTTTGCGACTGGTTGTACCGCGCACGATCGAATCATCGATAATAATTACCCGCTTCCCTTCCAAGACATCTTTGAGAGGGTTGAGTTTCATGCGGATTCCTGACTCGCGCATTGTCTGAGTCGGTTGAATAAAAGTGCGCCCCACGTAGCGGTTTTTAATCAATCCTTCGGCGTAAGGAATGCCGGAAGCTTGAGAAAAGCCGATCGCGGCGGGGATTCCAGAATCGGGAACGCCGATGACTATATCAGCATCAGCGGGAGATTCTGCTGCCAACAAACGCCCGATCCGCAGGCGGTAGCTGTACAAACTTTCACCTTCCATTTGGCTATCGGGGCGAGCAAAATAGATCATTTCAAAGATGCAAAGTTTGCGCTTCTGCTGCTGACTCCAGTGGAAGGAAGCCATACCTTCCTCTGTAATCCAAACTAATTCCCCCGGTTCTACGTCCCGCAAAAATTCAGCACCGATAATATCCAAGCCACAAGTTTCCGATGCTAAAACGTATCGTACCGGAGTTGTGGGGAGGATGCCAATTACCAGCGGGCGGACGCCCTGGGGGTCGCGGACTCCCATCACGCCTTTGGGAGTGGCGATCGTCAAACTAAAGGCTCCTTGGCACATAGCAAACGCACTGATCGCTGCTTCCAGCCAGTCTTTGCCCTTGTCTACCTCGGAACCGATCGCCACTGCGATCGCCTCTGAATCCGTCGTGCTGACAAATTCGCACTTCCGAGACAGCAATTCTTCCCGCAATTCTTTGGTATTGACAAGATTCCCGTTATGTGCTAACGCCAGACTTCCCAAACGAGTTTCGACAACCACAGGCTGAGCGTTGACCACGCGCGACGAGCCGGTAGTAGAGTAGCGAGTGTGTCCTACGGCTAAGTTACCGGGCAAGTGACCTAAACTCGATTCGTTGAAGACTTGGGAAACCAGTCCCATATCTTTGTGCAGGTGTACTTTTTCACCGTCAAAGGTGGCAATCCCTGCTGATTCCTGACCCCGGTGCTGCAAGGCATACAAACCGAAGTAGGTCAACTTGGCGACATCTTCACCCGGTGCGTAGATACCGAAAACGCCACAAGCTTCCTCGGGCTTGTCGGGTTTGCTAGAATGCTCGTCAGCCGCGAAGGAATGGTTGGGAATCATAGATGGGTGGGTTCCTAATGGGGAAGGTGGGTTAGGGGGACAGTTTCAGCGGGAAATCTTGTTTGCGAAGGCGTCGCATAACTTAACATTCCCTTAATCTTGCCACGGATCTGTCATTATTTCCAACTCGTGTAGCATTTCAGACAGAAGCGATGCGGCGTTCAATGGCATTGTAGTATCGATCGCCCCCTGATCCTATATTAACCTTGATTAATTGTGGGCGAGGGATTCGGCGATTGAAAAATACTGTTGGCGAATTCACCAAGGGTGTTACCCCTCACATCACGAATGCAGCATTTTCTTTCGTTCTGGCTACTTAATAGCTATATGGTTAATTAAATATTTAGTCCAAAGCCACTATTTTTAGGGGGTAAGGGGTGAAACAATTTTTAAATTCGCCAGCAGTCTCTTGAAATCGCTTAAAAGTAAAACTCTCGTCTCAGGAGAGGGGAACGAAGAGATAGGCGATCGTGCAATGGAAAATAAATTAGAAACTTGCTTGATGGGCTTTTTCAAATATTAGGATTTAAGGGCGATCGAGCTTGACTTTTCTGTGAGATTGACATACTATATTATCATGGGAATCTGTGCGACCATGTAATGTCAATTTTGGGCGCGATCGAGTATTAAGTAATCTCGACAGGAGTTAACGGTGGGATGGAGAGTTTGCAGCCTGAAAAATTTTCCTACTCTACAAAGTCAATCAGCTTCATCTCCTGACAAAACTTCCTCTAAATCTCTCGCGGCGTGCAGAATTCTCACTACCTTAATATAGTTATCAAAAGACAGATAGAAAATCAGATAATTCTCAAAACCCCTAACTGACAATCTTCGCAAACCCTCCAACCGTGGATTTTGAACCGGATACAGGCGACCCATTCCCGACATTTGAGCCAATCTCGCAAAGGTCTGACGTGCTGCATCAAAAAAACGCAATGCAGCATCAAGATTATTTTGAGCAATATAAGCAAAATTTTCGTCTAAATCTTGACTCGCTCTTGGTGTAATGACAATCCGTTTAGTCATTGCTGCTGTGGGTCAAGTTTCTGCACCAACTGAGCCCGTTTTTGCTCCCACCAATCATCGGTAATCTCTAGAGAATTGCCACTATCCAAACCAGCCAACAATAACGACTCAACCCGCGCGGATCTTGCTTGTTCTTGGCGAATTAGGTGCAAGATGTATTCCGCTGCATTACTGTAGCCTCCGATTGCCACTTGTTCGTTAATAAAATTTTGAATTGAATCGGGAAGAGGAAGATTGAGGGTCATATTTTTTATCCTTCCTGATGTGTGACCTTGGCATATTTTAACGAAAATAAACCAGGTTTGATCGATTTCCGTTATTGTAGGGTGCGTCGCTGCGAGATTTAAGGGTGGAATTTACAAATTTGAGATGGCGACGCACCTGACTGACTCTCGCGGTGCGTCGCTGCGAGATTGTCGATCGAACTTGTAGATTGTTTCGGGCGACGCACCCTACGGCTTCAACCGGCTACGCGGAAACCAAAGCCACGCGAAAACCGATGTCCGAGTAACCATCGCCCGCCAAATTGCTAAGACGATACGCACTGCGACAATTCACCGCAGCGTCCTTCCAGGAACCGCCACACCGCACCCGGCGATCGCTTCGATCGTTATCGAGATCACTGCACCATTCCCAAACATTTCCGTGCATATCATAAAGTCCAAAAGCATTGGGTAAAAAATTCCCGACATCAGTTGTTTGTTTGCGGTAAAGTCCCTTCGATGCCCCAGCGTAGGGATTATTGCCATTATAATTAACTAAATCTGGGGTAATTGTTTCACCAAAATAGAAAGGTGTTTTAGTTCCGGCGCGGCAAGCATATTCCCATTCCGCTTCTGAAGGTAAGCGATAAGTCTTGCCTGTTTTTTTAGAAAGCCGCTTGCAGAATTCCACAGCGTCATTCCAGCTTACTTTTTCGACAGGAAGTTTCGCACCTTTGAACTCAGAAGGGTTATTTCCCATCACCGCTTGGTATTGTTCTTGAGTGATCTCATATTTACCCATAAAAAAAGCAGGGATATTCACGGTACGCTGCGGCCCTTCATAACTACTTCGTCCGGCTTCCGTATCGGGCGAACCCATCACAAAACTGCCACCAGGAATTGCTACCATGTCTAGAGTAATACCATTCCCCATATTTTCTATAAAAGCCTGTGCTTTTCCTTGACGGCGGTTGGCAATTTGCCCCGTTGAGTTGACTGTCACTGTTTCAAAAGTAAAGCTTTTTAAAGCATTGGAAGATGGCGTAGGTTTTGGAGTTTCTGGTGCGGGTTTTGGAGATGGTTTTGGAGATGGTTTTGGAGATGGTTTTGGCGATGGACTTTCTGCTACAGATTGTGGAGAGGGTTTGGGCGATGAACTTTTGGCTGTAGTTTTTGGAGATGATTTTTGAGCTGATGATTTAGGAGATGGGGCCGCATTTTTGGATGAAGGTGGAAGATTTGGTGAAGATGAAGAAGTTTTGTTGTTCAACAAACTTTGACTCAGCACAGCTAATGCAAATCCTCCCCCAGCAAAACCCGCTAATTGCAAGAAACCTCGCCTTGTTGTGTTAGTTCGTAACGGCAAAGAGTGCTGTGGAATCACAGGAATTGTGGGAATTGGTGTCGGTGCGGGAGATTGTCCAGACTGACGTTGAAAATCTCTGAAAACTTCCTCTGCTGATTGATAGCGCTGCTGGATATCTTTTGCCAACAACTTAGATAAAATTAATTCCAATTCCTTGTCTATGGGACTCTTCAAATGTTGCTGCCAATTTCCAGTCCAGCTATAACCGTGTTCCGTCCACAAACCATAAGGATGTACCCCCGTCAGTAGATGAAAAGCCGTCGCCCCCAAGCTAAACAAATCGCTGGCTGCATAAGCTTCACCCCCTTGCATTTGTTCAAGCGGTGCATAACCATGCGAACCAATTTGCGTTCCCTGTCGCGATATCACTGTTCCCGACAACTGTTTGGAAACTCCGAAATCAATCAGCATTAACAAACCGTCGCTGCGACGGCGCATAATATTCTCAGGCTTGATATCTCGGTGAACAATTTTTTGTTCGTGAATAAACTTGAGAACAGGTAGAAGTTCGAGTAATAGTTGCTTAACTTGGCTTTCTTGCCAAATTCCCTGATTTTGGAAAAGCGTCAACAAATTATCCCCATCCACAAACTGTTGTACGAGATACAAATATTTGTTGTCTTCAAAGTAGGCATCAAGGGATGGAATTTGGGGATGTTGTCCTAGCTGTTGCAGTTGTCTAGCTTCTAGCTGAAATAATTCTACCGCTTTGTTAATCGCCCAAGTTCCCTGGACATCGGGTGCTAATTGTTTAACGACACAGGGTTGATTTAGTCTATCAATATCTTCTGCTAAATAGGTTCTGCCGAAGCCACCTTGACCGAGAAGTTTGATCGTGCGGAAACGATTTCGCAGGATGGGTACGAGTTGAAGGCCACAACTGATGCAATATGTTTGCCCGTCGGGGTTTTGAGGATTGGGGCAGTCGGGATTGATACAGCAAATCATTTATTTTAGGAATGATATTGTTTATATTGTATAGGACTTACGCATGGGGCCCAGAAACCGGTTTTTTTTTATGAAAATACTTCGTTCGCTCTCGTAGATTCGGTAAAAAACCCGCTTATGAAGGCGGAGTGCGTCCAGTAGTCTAATTTGTAGGGTGGGGATATGTGAGATTTGCATCTTACTTGGAGATTGTAGATAGAATTATTAAATTCAATTAAGATATGGACGGCGGCCCAGAACGATAGACACGAATCACTTTCCCCGTCAGTATCTCAGCAGTAGATATCGCATCATTAATATTCGCACTCAGTCTAGGCATATCGTCATCTCGCGTGCAGGCAATAATACCGCAATGGTCAGGTTTCAGCTTGTGCAGTTGAAAGAAATCGCGCCGATTGATGGTCAAAACAGCTCGATTGTCACTGATGGCAAATACTAATACATCCTCATCAGGTAGTCCAGCATTTCCTGCTTCTTGAACAGTCAGGATATCATGGCCCAAAGATCGCAGATTTTGCACAACTTGTCGGGGAAAGTGTTCGTCTGCATAGAGACGTGCCATAGGTTTATTTGATATTTTCCGGTGTATCTAAGATTTCGTCAGCATCATCTTGCTGTCGAATTGCTGACTCAATTTCGTCAGGATAAGCTTCAGTATAAGCCCAAACATTTACCAAATCAGCAGCACTGAGATGGGGGTAGCAGTCTAGAATAAAAGCATCGGTAGCGCCGTCATTGCGATAGCTGGCGAGCAACCAAACGGGAATGCGAGTTTTGTCAATACAAGCATCACCGCCCATTACGCCGGGAGTTTTGGTTATCGGGCGGCCGCTGTTTTTCAGGCTTTGAGTTAAGATGCCGATCGCCTCAGCTTTTTCGATCGCCGTTAAGGCCAGGAGTTGTACTTCTAATTCTTCGATTGTCATATAAATTTGGGGATTTATGAATTGTGTAGCTATTTGATATTGTAAGGCGATATGTCTATCAGTTATCAAGCTCGATCGAGAAGAGCCCTCGTGGGAGACTACAACACAAAACCGAAAAAAGGTTAAACAGTTACTGGATGCACTGGTTTTCCCGAACTCTTTTCAGATGAACCCCTCTGAAAGGTAGTTTTTGATTTTTTGTCTCAGATTCCAAGTGTCCGCGTGTTCGAGATGCGCCACCCAACTTTGAACTGACCGAGACAATTTTGCTAACTCTATTTCACCATTCGCGTATTCTTTTTGCAAGCACCTCAACCGACGACTGCCCCGACGCAAACTTTCTTGTCTGACGCGGATGGTATCTGGAAACACCCGAAACCCAAGAAAGTTGGCTCCCTCTTTTGTCTCGAATAACTGACTTTTGATCGGATGAATTGTTACCCGCAAGTTAACCAAATATTCCTCAAGCGCTACTCTAGCATCTTGCAGCAGCAAACGGTCATCGCCAAACAAGGCAAAATCATCTACATAGCGGACATATTTAGAAAATTTTAACTTTTCTTGAATAAAATGGTCAAACCCGTTTAGATAAACATTAGCAAAAAACTGACTCGACAAATTGCCTATTGGCAAACCCCTGCGTCTCGACAGTGGCGATAGCAAATCATCTCCTGGGAAATATTCTACTACAGATTGCTGCGGGTTGCTATTATCGATAATTGTATCAATCAACCATAATGTATCGGGACATTTAATTTTATGTCGCACCAATAACTTTAAAATTTCATGGTCTATGCTGGGGAAATATTTTTTGATATCGCACTGGAGAATATAACGACTAGAACGGGCAAAATCCGTGAATCTCCTTAAAGCGCGGTGAGTCCCAAAACCGATGCGATTTGCATAGGAATTGTGAATAAAAGTGCGTTCAAAAATGGGGACTACTATATTGCACAAAGCATGGTGAACCACTCTATCTCGATAAGGTGCGGCCGATATCATTCGTCGTTTGGGTTCGACAATTTCAAAGGTTTTATAAGGGCCTGGTCGATAAGTTTTTGATTCTAATTCTTCTTTCAGTTTAGACAGTTCTCGTTCTAGGTTGTAATTGAAAGCAAGGACGTTGGGGCGAAATCTTTTTCCTTGCTGTGCTAGCTTGGCGGCTGACAGCAAGTTGCCAAAATCTACAATTTCTTGCCAAAGGTTCCCGTAACGTTTCATTGCTCTTATTTCTTTTGTCGCTGCTGTTTAATCCAGCCGCCGAGTTCCGCACCGATTTCGTTGAATAATTTTCCTACATATTCGTAACGTTCTGTTGACATGACGTTAAAATCTACTAGCAATCTGGTTTGATGGCGCAAGATATCGAGCTTAGCATTTAATGTTGTCAGCAGTGATAGTTTATCCGAGGCATATCTGGCGACAATTAAACCTTCGAGAAAATCGTACATTCCCTCAATTATTCTGTTACCTAGCGTAAACTTGTAATCTCTGGGAAGTCGGTTTAAAATGGGAACATACCATTTAATCAAGTCATAGGTTTTTTGAATAATTGGCAATTCATTCATTAAAATCTTAACCCGCGCCGGCGGGTTTTGTTTGTGTAGACGCGGTTTCAACCGCCGGGTATTTTAATAATTGTAAATTAAAAAACTTGTAAATCGGGAAACTGTTCGGAATTCCTACCAAGCTCCCCGATTCGGTTTTATATTCGGATAAAATTGCTTTCATCACGGGAACAGGTCTGGACTCTTCTTACACGCCTAACACATTCCCATCTGCTAGTTCTGATAGCGAAGAGTGCTCGCGGGAGACTACAGCACAGAACCAAAAACCGGAGACTACGCGGAAACCAGAGCTACGCGAAAACCGATGTTCGAGTTACGATTGCCCGCCGAATTCCTGTTACGATTGGCACTACGGCAATTGACCGCATTGTTGTTCCAGGAACCGCCACGCTGCACTCGGAAGTGCCTGTCCCTTCTCCATTCTCTCGCTTGCACGAGAAAAATGAATACTCTTTAATAATCTCAAATAAATCGCCACTTAAATCAAATGTAAGAAAAGTTTACGCAAGGTCCAGAAACCGGGTTTTTTCCACAATATTCAATTCCAACCCTCAATCTCCCGAAAAACCCGGTTTCTTTAATCCTCGTGCGATAATCAGAAACCGGGTTTTTGCCAAAATATTTGGTTCAAACCTTAGATTTTGCGGAAAAACCCGGTTTCTTTAGTCCTTGTGCGTAACCTTGTTCTGATTCACCCCATCCCTCATTTTCCCCAAAAAAAATTTAAAGGGCGCTGACGCGCCCAAGAGGGTAAAGAATCAAGAGGGAAAAGAGCAAAAGGGCAAAAGAGAAAAGAAGAGTCCTCGCGGGAGACTACAGCACAGAACCAAAAACCGGAGACTACGCGGAAACCAGAGCTACGCGAAAACCGACGTCCGAGATACGACTGCCCGCCGAACTCCCGTTACGACTGGCACTACGGCAATTGACCGCATTGCTGAGCCAGGAACCGCCACGCTGCACTCGGTTATTATCTGTTCCAGTTTCCCAAGAACTTCCGTCAGTCGGTGCGCCGTTATAATTATCGTGCCATTTATCGCTGCACCATTCCCAAACATTGCCGTGCATATCATATAAACCAAACGAATTCGGCGGAAAACTCCCCACATCCGTTGTTTGTTGACGATAAAGTCCCTTCGGCGCACCACCGTAGGGATGATTGCCATCATAATTAACTAAATCCGGCGTAATGGTGTCACCAAAATAGAAAGGCGTTGTAGTTCCCGCGCGACAAGCATATTCCCATTCCGCTTCCGCAGGTAAACGATAAGTCTTCCCTGTTTTTTCAGAAAGTTTCTGGCAGAATTCCACAGCCTGATCCCAGTTAACATTTTCCACAGGACGTTTCGCACCTTTGAAATTAGATGGGTTATTTCCCATCACCGTTTCCCACTGTGCTTGAGTAATCGGATATTTGCCCAGATAAAAAGGTTGCACAGTTACTTGATGCACTGGTTGTTCCGAACTACTTTCAGATGAACCCATCGGGAAGCTACCACCGGGGATATAAACCATTTCCAAATTTACCCCATTGCCCAAATCTGCAACTTTCTGATAAGATTTCCCCGGTTTGCGACTAACTTCTTGACCTCGATTGTTAACAGTAACAATCTCGAACTGAAATTCTTTCCCCTTAGATTCCTCTTCGGCCCGACGTTTTTGTTCTTCTGCTAATTTCCGCTGACGTTCTTGTTCAACGAGGCGTTGGCGTTTTTGTTCTTCTGCTAATTTCCGCTGACGTTCTTGTTCAGCCCGAAGCTGCTGTTTTTCTTCTTCTTCTCGCCGCAGCCGTTTTTTCTCATCCCAAACACCTTGAGCCACATCGCGGTTGTGTGCGACACCCGACAAATTTGGATTAAGATTTAAGGCTTGATTGTAATCAGCAATTGCCTGCTCGTATTCTCCCAACTTATAATAAGCATTACCTCGATTGTTCCAAGCATCAGGATTGTTGGAGTCCAGTCGTAAATATTGGGTGTAATCTTCAATCGCAGCTCGATACTGCTCTAATTTTGCATAGGCCAATCCCCGATTGAAATTAGCCTTAGCAAAATTAGCATTAAGTTGCAGAACTTGATTGAAATCGACAATCGCCGCTGCATAGTTTTCCTGTTTGCAGCGCGCCATAGCTCGGTTGTAGCAAGATTCAATCACGCTAAATTGGCGAGTTTTGCCCACAGCCACCAAACCGCTATTCAGTTTTCCCACATATTTCAAATCATCGATTGTCAAAACTGCATCGAAGGCATCTAAGATTTCCTTGTTTCCTTCCGGTACCGACAAACCGCGCAATTGCAGCCAAGCTTTCACCGACTCAAAAATTTGTGCAGCCGCCCAACGCTTATCGGGCAAATCGAGCAAACCTTCAGCTAAATCTAACTTCAGTTCGGGAATCCATGCTGATTCTGATTCGCCAATAATATTATACAACATTTCGTAGAAATTAATCGCTATTTCTACTAAGTGTGCCTGTTCCTCCGAGGGCATATCTCGCAACAAGTTAGGTAATAACTGAGGCAATAGAGGCCGCTGTCGCACTTCTGAGGAGACGTGGAGTAAAAAGTATTCATCGGCTAGCAATCCGGCAATCAAACAGTGACAAACACCGATAAATTGCTGAAATCTTTCATAATCTTTCTTGTGAATGCTGTAGGGACGCGGGATGTCTGTGGGATCTGTTCCGATTGCTTCGCACTTTTTTTCTCTTTCAATGATTTTGAGGTTGTGCAAGAAACTATTAACAGCTTCAGTACCATAAAGTTCATCAAATTCTTCACCGCTATTGCCCTCAGCAATGTAGGCTTGTCGCTGAGTTTGCCACTGCAATGCCCGCTCTTTAGCGAAGTCAAAAAGTACCTCGCGCCAAGGTAGCATGGGAATCGGGGATTTGTAGCGATAAGTTGCCCAATTTAAACCCCAATAACCAAAGTTGAGGTTAAAAATATCGCCTTCAGCAACGGATTCTAAAATTAATGTCGGCTCGGTTTTTAAGCCGTGAAACATGGTTTTTGTGGCTGCTTGACTGTGAAAGAATTTGCTTGTCCAAGCACCAGATAAAAATTCAACTGGCCTTTTTTGGGCGGAATATTTTTCAAAGAATTGTTGCAGGTAAATTCCCAGAAATTTTTCCATGTCTGGAAAGCCTTTGGCCGCATCGTTGCTATCGCCGGAACGGTCAAATTGCAGGCTGGGAGGGGAGAGAAAAACTCGCAGGGGAATCGGGTTTTGAGCGGGATTGGAGTTCACAATATCTTGGGCGACTAGCCAAATGGGGGAGTTGTTTTGTCTTTTCTGTTCTTGAATTACTTCGATGCTACTTTGTCGGTCATAAATTCGGAGTTCGCGGGCGAGTTGAGCGTCGAGGTTTTTGAGGTGCAGTTGCAGTTCTTTTTGCTGTTGGATGCACCATTTTTGGAGTTCGGCTCTAAATATTTCTAGTTGGATTTGGTGTTCGCGATTGAGTTTGCCTTCGTTGGCTTGAAATTCGCGGTTTATTTTTGCAAGTTGTTCTTGCATTTGACGGTTTAGCATTCCTTCTTGGGTTTGGGATTCGCGGTTGAGTCTTGCTAGTTCTGATTGTAAGGAGCGGTTGAGATTGCCTTCTTCGACTTGAAATTGCAGGTTTGCTTGTCGCTGAAATTCTTGTAATTTAAGTTCTTGGATTCGGAGTTCTTGCCTGCTTGCTTCGATTTCTTTGTTGGTTTGTATTGTTATGTCTGTGTTTCTGGCTTGGGTTTCGGAAATGCGGTCTGCGCTATAAACTGCGGGCATGAATGCGGCTTTGAAGAAGTCGCCCGTTTTGGCTAGCAATCCTTTTTTTCCGGGTAATGCTTTTGTCATTTTTGTATTTCTTTTGGTAGGTGAATTGGGAGTTATTCACGGGGCTGAGAAACCGGGTTTTTTCGAGATTTGGGGTTTGAGTCGTAGATTTTGCGAAAAACCCGGTTTCTGGAGATTAGGCACTAATAAGTCCCGCCACGAACGGCAAATAGCATATGGGCTGCACCTTCTAAATCGGTATCGGCCCGACCGACTTCTTTGCCGTTTTCTCGATAAATGTGCCCTGATTCTACTCGTCCTACGGATGTGTCATCGGCCCACCGACAAATGTGTCCGTTTTTACTAAGATATCCGATATGTTCGCTGGCTGAGTTGTAGAAATCTCGTCCGTGTACGTGACCGACTACTTGTGTGGTTCCGTCGAGTTTGTGTAGGTGCACGTCGCCACTGCGGTCTATGTGAATGAATGGGCCGTCTCCTGAATTAGAATAGGAGGAATTGACGACGTGGGGCGCTGCATTTGTGTGGTTGTCGTGATGATTTGTGGCCGATGCAAATCCGGTTTCGGAATTGTGTTGGTGAGTATCTTGGTGGTGAATATCGTGGCTGTGAGTCCAGTCGCTTTGGTAATGTTGCTGGTTGAAATTGTGGGAAGTATCGGCCCAATCGCTGTTAGTTGCTGACATTTCGGTTGCGAATCCGCTTTCGGGATTTTGCCACTGATTGTCTGTGTGGTGAATATCGTTGCTGTGAGTCCAGTCGCTTTGGGGATGTTGCTGGCTGAAATTGTGGGAAGTATCAGTCCAATCGCTGTGGGTGATGTCTGATATTCCTAGATGGTTTAGGTTTTGGATTTGGCTGCTGTCGTGTAAGTTGTTGTGGGAATGTTCGATGTTGTGTGGTTGATGGGCATCGAGGCTTAGGGATTGCATGAAATCGTCTAACGGGGAATTACTGTCAGAGGTGTGATTCATGGGTTTGGGGAATGCTGGGGATTTTCTCTATTTTGACAAATTTTTCTGAGAGTTTCCGGAAAGGGCGATTTGTAGAAATTTTTGTATTGTGCGTCGCTATGAGATTGTCGATTTGGTTTGCAGATTGCTGCGGGCGACGCACCCTACGGCTAATTTGTAGGGTGCGTCGCTGCGGGATTGTCGATTTGGTTGACAGATTGTCGATGCGACGGGCCCCCTAGGGCTGATTAGGCAGATGCAATCCGACGCTCGATCGCATTATAGAATCGATCGCCCATCTCACCCATCGCCACCTCAATTAACACTTGATTGTCAGCACTCACAACCCGCAAAGGTGATTCAGCACAGCAAACTAAACCAATTTTGTGCCACATTTTGGTCAAATGTTCTTGCAGGTAAGCTTCCCAAATTTCTTGATTTTTCGGTGCGACTGAAACTACAATGCAGTTGCCCATTTCACCAAACAAAATTTCATCCCAGCGGCCGACATTTTCCGAATTGAAACTGAGATGTATTTCCGCACCCATTTTAGCAGAAATACAAGATTCCGCCAGGGCGATCGCAATTCCACCTTCTGCACAATCATGGGCCGAACATACCCAACCTTGGCGAATTCCATCGCGACAAACCGATTGCACTTTTCTTTCCAACTCAAAATCTATCTTTGGCGGTTTCCCAGCTACAATCCCGTGAATTGCCGCTAAATATTCCGAACCTCCCAAAGTAGGAGAAGTTTCGATTTTTGAGCTTTCAGATAGCGAAGATTCACCCAAATCCATGCCTGTATCCGTGTCATCATCCGTGTCGTGCGCTTGGGAATTTTCAGATAGCGAAGATTCACCCAAATCCATCCGTGTATCCGTGTCATCATCCGTGTCGTGCCGCCCCATTCCCAGCACATAAATTAAATCACCTTTCTTTAGCCAAGCTTGACCAGCAAGCCTCGTCAAATCGGGAATTAACCCCACCATTCCGATTACCGGAGTCGGATAAATTGGTTGAGGATTCCCCTCAGCATCAACCGTTTCATTGTAAAGAGAAACATTGCCGCCAGTAACAGGCGTTCCCAACTCCCGACAAGCATCAGCAATCCCGCGACAAGCTGACGCTAACTGCCAATATCCGATCGGCTTTTCGGGACTGCCAAAATTCAAATTATCAGTAACTGCGAGAGGTTCCGCACCCACACAACTTAAATTTCTCGCTGCTTCCGCTACGACTGCTTTTGCACCTTCATAAGGATCGAGATAAACATAACGAGAATTGCAATCAACCGTTGCAGCAACTCCGGGAATAACCCCCTGCTGCGGCACTTCCTTCTTACTAAGGGGCGGAGAAAGTTTGGGAGTTTCCCTACCTTGTGCCTTTGTAAATAGAGGAATTACCTCTTCTTCCTGTTTGCTTTCAGAAACTTCAGAAACAGCATCTTCTCTCTTTAGCCCCCCCTTAGCAAGGGGGGGTTGGGGGGGTTCTGCCAGCCCGTTAGCAAGGGAAGAGTGGCAGGGTTCTAGCGGACGCAATCTGACAACCGCAGCATCAGCGCCTCCCGGTAAAACAACAGTATTGTTTTGCACTTGATGGTCGTATTGGCGATAAACCCAGCGTTTAGAAGCGATGGTGGGAGTATCTAAAAGCGTCAGCAAAATCTGATTCCAAGTTTGGAAAATGCCGTTAATTTCGATACCTTTAACTGTGGATTGTGGCAGGGAATCCGCCGTCCATTCCCATGCTTTTTTAGCATATTCGGGCGGCTCTGTCAACAATTCTCGGTGATAAATTGGTGTGTTATCTGCCAAAGCAGTTGCGGTAATTTCGGCAGCGATTTCGCCTTTAAAGAGAATTCGGACGATCGGCTCTTCAATCACTGTACCCGCTACAACCGCGTGCAATCCCCATCTGTGGAAAATATCGATTAATTCCTGTTCGCGTCCTTTTTGGGCAACAAACAACATCCGTTCTTGGGATTCCGAAAGCAGGTATTCGTAGGGAACCATACCGCTTTCTCGAACGGGAACTTTGTCTAAATCGAATTCAATGCCGACGCCGCCTTTGGCTGCCATTTCTGATGTGGAACAGGTGATTCCGGCGGCACCCATGTCTTGGGCGGCGACGACTGCACCGGTTTTGAATGCTTCTAAACAAGCTTCAATTAAGGATTTTTCTAAAAATGGATCTCCTACTTGGACTGCGGGGCGATCGTCCATTGATTTGTCGGTCAATTCGGCACTGGCAAAACTTGCTCCTCCCATGCCATCTCTGCCAGTAGTTGAACCGACGTAAAGCACCGGATTTCCGATGCCGGATGCCCCGGATTTGACGATTTCTTGAGTTTCCATTAAACCCAAGGCCATGACGTTAACTAATGGGTTGCCGGAATAAGCAGGATCGAAATAAACTTCGCCGCCAACTGTGGGTACTCCGATGCAATTTCCATAATGGGAAATTCCCGATACTACGCCTTTGAACAATCTCTGAGTTTTAGCATCGTCTAAGTTGCCGAAACGCAGGGAATTTAAAAGTGCGATCGGGCGAGCACCCATTGTAAAGATATCGCGGAGAATCCCGCCGACACCGGTTGCTGCACCTTGGAAAGGTTCGACTGCTGACGGGTGGTTGTGCGATTCAATTTTGAAGGCGAGTTGCAAGCCGTCTCCCAAGTCTACGACGCCGGCATTTTCTCCAGGCCCGACGAGAATTCGATCGCCCTCTGTGGGAAACTGTTTTAATAGTGGCCGCGAATTTTTGTAACAGCAGTGTTCGCTCCACATGACGCCGAACATTCCCAATTCAGCTTTATTAGGATGGCGGCCAAGACGCTGAACGATTTCTTCATATTCTTCAGGTGTGAGTCTTTCACCGGCAATTTGTTCGGGGGAAAATGGGGATTCGGAGATGGGAGACATGGAAACTCGTTATAAACCACAGGCTTTATTTTAAATGCCCTGTGGTTGCTTAATCTAAAATCTATAATCTAAAATCTATAATCCCACCCCTTTGGTTGGTTAATCTAAAATCTAAAATCTAAAATCTAAAATCGAATGACTCAACCTCGAAATCTCAATTTTGCTAACCAAAACTTGCGGAACCGTTCTTTTAAAGGGCTTGACTTGTCAGGGGCGAATTTCAGCGGTTGCGACATTCGAGGCTGCAATTTCACCGGGGCGATTTTGAGGGGGGCAAATTTTCAGGGTGTCAGAACCGGACAAAGCCGCAGGCGGGTGAGAAATTTGATTGCTAGGGCTGGGGTGACTGCGGTGACAGTGACGACGGCTGGGGCTTTGATTGGACTGATTGCCGGGGCAGATGCGGGGGCTGTGGCGGTGGCCGGAACCGCTGCGACGGCGATTGCTGCGACTCGGTGCGAGGCTGGGATTGTGGCGGGGGCTGTGGCTGGGGCTGCTGCGGCGATCGGCGCTAGCGGTATTGTGACATTTTTGGGGGGAGATACTCTCAGGGGAATTGTCTTATTTTTGGTTTCTGGGGTAATTCTTGGGTTAACTGCGATCGGATTTTTTATCGCTGTTGAACAGATAGAAAAATTGTCGATAACGTCATTTAGAAAGGCTGATTTAACTGATGCTGTTTTCGATCGAGGGGCGGTTCTAGATGCAGATTTTTCCGATGCGCGAGGAGTGCCGTGGTAGACTACACAATTACTGATTTTTTACCCATTCCCGGAATTCTCGCACTGCTGCGGTTGCGCCTGTAGTTTGACAGCGATCGATAAATTCGTCAACTTTTGCAGTCGGTAGCATCGGGAAAGCCAGGGAAAAATTGCACTCGGCATATTCACCATTTTGCAATTGATAAAACTTGATGCTTCGTCCGTCGTACCGCCAAATTTCTGGTACGCCTAAATCTGCATATAAATCGAATTGATTTAAGGAACTGCTGGTAATATCAATTTCCAGTGCTAAATCTGGCGGCGGATCTTGAGCAAAGTCTAATTCAGTTCTCCCTCTGACCAGTGCTTCATTCTGGATATAATAGCATGAATCTGGTTCTTTACCCGCTGCTTTTTTGCGTTTTTTTATAGTCATCGAGCCAAAGGGGTTGTACTCAAGATTGAGTTCTTCTATGAGAGTTACAATTAAGCGATCGATCAGCCTGTTGCGATTTTCATGTTCGGGTAGTGGCACCATAATTTCTAATTGACCTTGATGATAAGCAATTCTGGTGGAACGTTTGTTGCCCAGTTCCCCTAGGAGATTTTCATATAAGTGCCAACTGATATTGGGGAGTAAAATTCGCTGTTCGGGGGGCGTTGATATTGTTAGCATTTTACTTGGTTTTAGATATTGAGAATATTTTATTTTAGCCTTTTTTTTTTGCGAACCGCACAAAAAGTATCTGCCGATAGCCACGGTTATGCGCTACTCTATAGCGGTTCTCAAGCGTGGTGAGGTATGGGGGCAAGTCCTATGCCCTATGCCCTATGCCCTATGCCCTATGCCCTACGAGCACCTCATTTACTGAGAAAGGCTATAGTTAATAATAGACTGTGGTCATTAGTCCTTGTTGTATGAAGTTGCGATCGTTCTTTTCTTTCCTCATTGCTGGCGTCTTGGCACTCTTAGGCTTGAGTGCCGGTGGTTTTTACTGGCTGACAACTCACACTCCCCTGAATTTGCTCGCCGGCGGGCCGACAACTACTCCGGCTGCGGCTGTGTTTGTCTCGAAACAAGCACCTTTGTTAGCTTCAATGCTGGTAAATCCCGATCGCCTCGAAGCATTGCGACAAGTTTTTGCCACTCCCGAAGAAAGAAGTCGATCGCACGCAGAATTTGAGCAAATCAAAAAAAGTTTCCTCGCCAATACAGGTCTGGATTACAGTCGAGATATCCAACCTTGGATAGGTGACGAAATTACCCTCGCCGTCACAACCCCTGATTTCGATGGCGACAGCAGCAACGGCAAACAAGCCGGGTTTTTGCTGGCGGTTTCCTCCCAAAAGGTCGATCGCAGCCAAAAATTTCTCGACTCCTACTGGCGCAAACAATCTCGTGGCGATAAAACAGTGCAGTCGGAAATATATAAAGGCGTGAAAATTAATTATAAACAAGCACCCATAGCCAAGAAAAAATCTGCTTCGCTTTCGCCTTTTAACCCGTTTTCTCTGCCGACTTCCAAGTTGCCATCCAGCTTCGCAACAGCAGCCATCGGCGGTAATTTAAATTATGGGAATAACCAAAGTTTTGTTTTATTTTCCAATAGCCCAATTGTGATTCGAGATGCAATTAATAACGTTGAATCAGCCAACCTAAATCTCGACAATACCCCGGAATATCAAAAAGCTTTGCAGCAGCTAACTCAAGGCAGAATCGCTTTAGCATTTGTCAATCTCCCGCAATCAGCAACCGAGCAAAATCCCCAAGTTTCTCTTAATTCCCTCGCAGTTGCTGTCGGAGTCAACCGACGGGGATTGCTGGCTCAAACTGCTTTAGTGACATCGCGAGAAAACACAGCTTCTCCCACACTCTCCGAACCTGTGCAAGCCTTGCAATACATTCCCTCAGCGAGTCCTTTCGCGGTCGCCAGCACCGACTTAAGGAATTTTTGGGCTGATTTGTCATCGGCGGTTTCCACTAACGCTGAAGTCTCAAATTTAGTCGATCGCACTCTGGCAGATATTCAACAACTTTGGGGCGTCAACCTGCCGCAGGATATATTTGGCTGGGTACAAGGAGAATACGCTTTAGCAGTGCTTCCGAATTCGTCAAATAGTGCCGATTGGATTTTTGCCGCCGAAAAATCTGCTGATTCCCAAAAGGATCTCGACAAACTCGATGAAATTGCCCGCAGCAAAGAATACAGCATCGGCAGCTTCACTCTCAGAAACCAGAAAATTACCGCTTGGACGCAGTTGACAACGAACCCCAATTATGGTAAAGAAAATAATAGAAAAAGTGCGATCGAAACCGAGGCAAAAGGAGTCCGAGCCACCGTCGGCAAATACGAAATTTTCACCACTTCAGTAGAAGCAATGGACGCAGCACTAGAAGCAGCAGAAACAGGCTCTTTAGTTGCCAATCAAGATTTTCAAACCAGCATTGAACCGCTACCGCCATCTAACGACGGCTATTTTTATTTAGACTGGCCCTCCAGCAGGGCAATTTGGGAAAAACAAATCCCGCTGTTGAGGTTAATTGAACTTTCGGCAAGACCATTGTTCGACCACTTGCGATCGCTCACTGTCACCAGTACGGGAGAAATAACAGGAATTCGCAAAGCTACTATATTTATGCGGCTCAATTAGTTAGGAAGAAGGAAGAAGGAAGAAGGAAGAAGGAAGAAGGAAGAAGGAAGAAGGAAGAAGGAAGAAGGAAGAAGGAAGAAACTATGCCCAATTCCCAATGCCCAATGCCCAATTCCCCATAACTAAGGACTAATAACTACTGGCTGCTTCACCTTTTTCTGTGGCCCAAAATAAGCTTGAAATACCTCTTTGGCGATCGGGGCTGCTGCAACTGAACCATAACCGCCATTTTCCACAACCACGGCGATCGCAATTTCCGGCTTCTGGGCAGGCCCGAAGGCCACATACAAAGAGTGATCCTCCTGTCCGATGACCTCCGAAGTCCCTGTTTTGCCCGCTGTCAGCGGAATCGAACCGTCATTCAATCCCTGTCCAGTACCCTCGGCAACTACCGCGATCAGTCCTTCCTTAATCACCTGAACTGTTGAAGGTTTCATCCCCGTATGTACCCGTTGAGTCTCCGCTGTGCCGGTCATAGAAGTCAAAAGATGAGGCTTCACGCGATAACCCCCATTAGCGATCGAACTCACCATCACCGCCCCCTCCAAAGGAGTCATCAACACCAACCCCTGCCCGATCGACATCGTTACCGTATCACCCGCATACCAAGGTTCTTTATAAAGTTTCTCCTTCTCCTCCGGCGTCGGGATTTGACCGTAATCGCCACCGCCTAGCCCCAAAAGATTCAAATCCGTATCCTTGCCAATTCCCAGGCGGTGTCCCCACTTAGAAATTGGCTCCGGCCCGGTACTAATCCCCACTTGATAAAAAAATGTATTGCTGCTGAAAGCCAAAGCATCCCGAAAGCCGATGTCGCCGAAACCGCCACTGTGTTCGTTAAAATCAATTCCCCCCACAGTAATGTAAGACGAAGTACCCAGAATTGAGTCCGGCGAAAATTTGCCCGACTCCAGGCCCGCGACGGAAGTCACAATTTTAAAGGTACTGCCGGGGGGATAGCCTTGCGTGGCCCGATTCAAAAATGGATTTTCCTCTTGTTGAAGAGTTTTCCACTCATCCTTAGTGATTTTTCGCGTAAACAGATTGGGGTCAAAAGTCGGGTGGCTGGCCATAACTAATACCGCCCCGGTTTTGACATCCAACGCCACTACGGCTCCCCGGCGGTTCCCCAGGGCTTTTTCGGCTGCTTTTTGCATGGACAAGTCTATGGTTAGCTGCACCGCCTCACCGGGTTTGGGCGGTGTCTCTCCCATCAGCCGCAATTCTTGATTTTGGGAATTTACCTCGATCAGCCGATCGCCCCAAACTCCGGCAATCTTCTGGTTAGAGCTCGCTTCTATGCCCATTTGACCGACAATCATCCCCATCGGATATTCGGGATGAGCTTCCAAGTCTGCTGCGGTAGCTTCGCCGATATATCCGATAACGTGAGCCGCCAAACTGCCTTCGGGATAGTAGCGGTTCGCTTCTGGCCGCACTTCCACTCCCCGCATTTGTCCCACCTCTTCTGCTAGTGGCACAAACACCTCTGGCGGCATTGCTTGCTTGAGCCGCACCGGTCTATAGGATTGAGGATCGACCTCTTTTATTTTTTTTAAAATTTCTTCGACCGGGATTTTAACCAGCGGACTCAACTTTTCTGCGGTCGCTTTCCACTGTTCCGGCGTTTGTTCTTTCGGCCACAAATATACCGATCGAGCTAAATTGTTTGCCGCTAGCAACTTGCCTTTGCGATCGATAATGTGTCCGCGATTCGCAGGCATGGGCACTAGGCGAACCCGATTGTTTTCGGCTCGTTCCCGGTGTTGCTTCCCTTGTATCAGTTGCAATTCCACCAGCCGACTAGCGTGCAGGCCCAGCAAACCTGTTGCCACCAGCATGAACACGAGCGCCCGGTGTATCGGACGATCCTGTTTTTTAGGAGTTTCCCCCAGGGTTTTGTCAGAAGAGTGAAATGCTGAGATTGAATAAACTTGTCGTTGCATCATTCTATAGGTAGATGTCAAATCCTAGATTTTAGGTTTCTGATTGTCAATTGTGAAGTATACATCATCAAACCGGGCCCAATCGGGCCTTGACCATTGGGGGAAGCCGAATAATTGATCGTTAACTTTTGACTAATCACTAATAACTCATGACTGCTGACTAATCCCCCAAGCACCAAGAAATAGCCAGCAAAATCAAGGCCAGGCTCAGCCAATTAGGGAGGTGAAGCCAGCCAGATAGACCTATAGGTAACAATACCAAGGCCTGTGTCAATAGGGAACCGATCGCCAACAGCAACGCTAGCAGTATCAAATTTATCATCGTGGCACCGTACAATTTCGGACATGAGTCGATCGCCTGTGGCAGAAATCCGAGTGGCACAAGCGAGCGCGATCGTACAGGGATTGTCCTGATAGACATAAGGAAGAGAAGCGAGGAGGTTTTGAACTAATTTAAAAAAAATTATTCTTCCTCCCAAGTTTGGATTCTAGGGGCTGCGATGGGTAAATTCTGAGTTGTGATTTTAAGTTCTGACGCCTGGAGTATTGCCATGTTGTTTAATCAGGGAGCCAATTTCAAAAACGGTGCGCTCTTGGGTGCGATCGCGGCGATCGCCGCCCTACCAGTTTTAGCAGAAACAGCCAATTTCGGCACTTTAACTTTATCGCGAGGTTTTGCAGCCCCAACAGCAGTTTTGAGAGGTTCCACAGGCGGATCGTACTCTCTATCTGCCATAGCCAACGCCGATCGCCACAAAAACAAATGTTTGGGTTTTGCCACCCCAACTCCCGACCACATCATAGTCTTGCAGCAAAAATTTTCAAAACTCACACTCCAAGTCAACAGCGGAGGCAAGGACACAACCTTACTCGTACAAGGCCCCGGTAATGCGGTGCGCTGCGGAGACGATATAGGTCAGAATAAAGATGCTGCCATACTTGATTCTGAGTGGCAAGCAGGGTCTTACAGGATTTGGGTAGGTACTCTCGAACCCGGAGTCAAGTCTAACTATACAATCTCAGTACAGGAATAGTCAGTAGTCAGTAGTCAGTAGTCAGTAGTCAGTAGTCAGTAGTCAGTAGTCAGTAGTCAGTAGTTAGTAGGAAGAATTAGCAATTGCCCATGCCCCATGCCCAATTCCCAATGCCCCATGCCCCAATTTCCCCAATCTCCCACTCTCTTAATCTCCCACTACCCAATCTCCCGATCGACCGCTCACTTCCGCCATCCAGTAAAATGTAAAATCGAAAGTGGCGTGTTTAACCAAAATAGGTAACTCCGAAAGTGCTAAAGACTCTTATAGCTGACTTCAGTATAATTTTCGATCGCGACCCTGCCGCTCGCAACTGGCTGGAAGTTTTGTTTTGCTACCCCGGTCTTCAGGCCCTAGTGCTGCACCGTTTCGCACACTGGCTTTATGTGTTGGGGCTTCCCTTCATCCCCCGCTTGATTTCCCACCTGGCTCGTTTTTTGACCGGAATTGAAATCCACCCAGGGGCAACCATCGGCAAAAGCGTATTCATCGACCACGGTATGGGGGTTGTGATCGGCGAAACAGCGATTATCGGCGATTTTGCCCTAATTTACCAAGGTGTCACCCTTGGCGGTACTGGCAAGGAAAGTGGCAAACGTCACCCTACCGTCGGCGAAAACGTAGTTTTCGGTGCCGGCGCCAAGGTACTCGGCAATCTGCAAATTGGCAATAACGTCCGCATCGGCGCCGGTTCCGTCGTGCTCCGCGACGTACCATCTGACTGCACAGTGGTAGGGATTCCCGGCCGCATCGTCTATCGATCGGGAGTGCGCGTCAATCCCCTAGAACACGGCAGTTTGCCGGATTCCGAAGCTGTGGTAATTCGCTCTTTGCTCGATCGTATCGAATCCCTCGAACAGCAAGTAAAAAGTTTGCTTCCTCAAGCATCTGTCTCCTTAACTTCTGATCCCAATTCCCACAATTTCCACTCAGTATCAGAAGCTTTAAACCAAGCCAGCAATGTAGCCTTAGCCGAAAAAACACAGCTAGTTACAACCCCTAGCTGCAAGTTAAAAGATAAAGCAATTCAAGAATTTTTCGACGGCAGCGGCATCTAAAATTTGAATAGGGCATTGGCCAAACAGAGCATTGGCCAAACAGGGCATTGGCCAAACAGGGCATTGGGCATTGGTGAATGTTAACTGTTAAGTGATGACTAATAACTAATGACTACTGACTAATGACTACTGACTAATGACTACTGACTAATGACTTCTTTTTCAAGGATTAACCGATCGCACAGACCAATTTCCCTCCCCGTCGCGCCGATAAAGCGATCGATTTTGCGGTTCCCCCCGCAACTCCAACAAATCCACCGTTTCCGGTTCCAACAACAGCAAGCAAAAATTAGGTAGCGGCTCGATCGCATTTGGGGAAGCAGAATCAAAAGCACTAGCCTCGGCTTTGTCATCCCCCGGATGCGGCCAAGCAAACTGTGCTCTAGCCGCCTCAGACAGCTCCTGCCAAGTTGTGCACCGCGATGAACACAACTGGGCCTCTGGATAATCTGCCCCTACCAAAACTAGCTTTCCAGCAATCCGAAATTGTTCGCGAGTTTTCGGGAAATACCAGCAAATTTCCCCCCAAGGATAGAGATTAATCTCCTCTGCCTTTTGACTGCGAATATCTGTAATAAACTTTAACTGATTAGTATCTGCTAAAAAGCCTCGAAACACCACAGTGCGGTTGGCCGGACGCCCGGTAGCCCGAACCGTTGCTAGTTGCAAGTAGCGGGCAAAAGCAAGACTCCGGTTGCGGTGGAGCGCGCGAGCTAGGGGCGATCGCCAAAGTGCTAAAGACATAAAGGAAGGAAGAAGGAAGAAGGAAGAAGGAAGAAGGAAGAAGGAAGAAGGAAGAAGGAAGAAGGAAGAAGGAAGAAGGAA